>DATEGV010000001.1:0-10705 GCA_035279925.1 Ktedonobacterales bacterium
GGCCTCGGCATACGGTCGGCACGCAGTCGGGGAGGGCGCGCTCCCCGTCGAAGAGTTGGCAATACACGAGAGAGTACGCTACACGAAAATAGAAGAAAAGTGAGGCTCATTCGCCCGCGTGGGGTTCGGGACGTTGGATTGGATGGCGGACACAAGGATAGCATGCCGATGATCCGGTGTCAATGCCTATTACTACCTCGTCACCGCCGGCACGGGCGCCGTGGTCGGACGCAGCGTCATCGGGAGGCCGTGCTTGACCCGCAGCGTCACGCGGGGCAACGCCTCCACCTGATAGCCGGGAATCAGCTCCGGAGTGAACCGCTGGAGGATGGCGGCCAGCACCAGCCTCGCCTCGATCTGCGCGAAGGGCATGCCGATGCACATGCGCGGCCCCGCGCCGAAAGGGAAGTACGCGCCTGGCGGCGGCTTCTGCCCCGTGGCCGGGTCCCAGCGTTCGGGGCGGAAGATGTCGGGATCGCCCCAGACATCGGTGAGGTGGTGGATCACCCACTGGCTGAACATGACGCGCGTTCCCGCCGGGAAGCGGTAGCCTTCCAGCTCGAACGGCTCGATGGCGCCGCGGCCGAGGGTCCACGCGGGGGGATAGACGCGCATGGATTCGTTGACCACCCAATCCAGATAGGGCAGCCGCGCCAGGTCATCCACCGTCGGCGGGCGCCCGCCGAGCACGGAGGCAAGCTCGCCAAGCAGGCGGTCGCGTATCTCTGGATGGCGCGAGAGCAGGTAGAAGGTCCAGGCGAGGCTGTTCGAGGTCGTTTCGTGGCCGGCGGCGATCAGCGTCATCATTTGGTCGCGGATGCCCACGTCGTCGAGCATCTGGCCGTTCTCTTCGTCGCGCGTTTGCAGCAGCATGGAGAGCACGTCGCCCTCGTCGCGCTCGGCGGCCCGGCGCGCGGCGATGAAGTCGTAGATGAAGGCGTCGAGCTGATTGCGGGCGAGGACGACCTTGTGGTAGGGCAGGAACGGCAGATCGAGCGTTGAGTAGCGCAGCAGCACGGGATTCTGCGCCTCGACGACCTGGGTGAAGAGGTGGCTGAGGCCGGCGCTCTGGGTGCGCAGGTCGAGGTTGAAGAGGGCCTCCACGACGATGCGCAGCGTTAGTTCCTGCATGGCGGCGGCGATGTCGAGCCGCTCGTCGGGCCGCCACGTGTCCAGCAGGTCCTCGGTCTGGCGCACCATGATCTCGGCGTAGGATTCGACGCGCTTCTTGTGGAAGGCGGGCTGCACGAGGCGGCGCTGCTGGCGGTGAACGTCGCCATCGGTGGTAAGCAGCGCGTCGCCCAGGAAGCGGCGCATCATGTCGCGCCCGGAGCCGACGGCAAAGCTGCGCGCCTGGTCCACGAGGAAGAAGCGCGCGTGCTCCGGCCGGAAGAACATGATGACGGTGCGGCCGGCGATCTGGACGGTGGCGAGGCGCGGATAGGCGCGCTGGACGCCGCGCACGAAGGCGAGGGGGTCGCGCTGGAACTGGAACAGGTGGCCGACGCCCGGCAGGCCGCGCGGGCCCGGCGGCAGCGTCTGCGCCGGTTGTGTCGTTGCCATACGCCGCGCGCTCCTCTCCGGTTGGTCGCGTCACGCCAAACGTGTAGTGCCGTTCATGTTTGAGAGTGTAGACTGACTCGCGGTCATTGTCAAGAGGACAGCACGCCGCCTGTGCGCCGCCTACCCCGCGTACTCGCGAATGACCTCCTCCGCGAAGGGATGGCCGCTCGCCCGCAGGACCGCGAACAACGGCTCCGTCGCCAGCGGGACGCGGCGAAACTCCAGGCTCACGGCGTCGCCGTACGCGGTGAGAATCGCGTATTCCGCCCAGGGAGCGCGCTGCTCGCCCCCGTCGGGCAGTTCGTTGTTGTAGACGCGGCCGACGCTGCCAGGATTGCAGAAAAAGCCCGCGCCGACACGCCGCACCTGTTGCAGATGCGTATGCCCACCGGCGTACCAGCGCGCGTCGTATGGCTCCAGGTAGCCCAGAAACGCCTCGTAGGGCGTCGTCGGCAGGAGGATATCGTCGAACGAGGCGGGCGAACCGTGGAAGCAGAGCAGCGCGTGGTTGTCGGTGAGTGGAAGGCGCAGGGTGGGGACGAAGTCCGCGATGAAGGCGCGATCCTCCGCGGAGAGCCGGGAGAGCGACCACTGGCGCACCGTCTCCAACTCCGACGTGATCGGCTCCGTTCCAGTCTCCTGACCGCTCAGCAGCCAGGCGTCGGCGTTGCCCATGATGATGGGGCAGGCAATCTCGCGCAGGCGATGGACCGTTTCAACCGGTTGCGCGCCCCCCTGGATCGCGTCGCCCAGGCAGAGGAGGCGATCCACCGCCTGCCCCTGGATGTCGGCCAGGACGGCGTCCAGGGCAAAGGCGTTGCCGTGAATATCGGAGATCAGCGCGACACGCATGGGTCCTCTCCTTCCTCGCCGGTATCAGCCAGCGAGACGGCCCGCCGGGTGCGGCTATTCGTTGGGCGCGAGCACGTTGAGCAGTTGGTCTACAGTGAACGGCTTGACGAGCTTGCCGTCCGGCTCCAGATCTCGGTTCTGCTCCAGGCTCGTCCAGGCGGACATCAGGATGATGCGGTGGCGAGCGCGTTGGGCGGGGTCGGCCTCGAGCGCCTGCATCACCTGGCGCCCATCCATGATCGGCATCCCGATGTCGAGCAGGACGACGCGCGGACTGCTCTTGACCAGCATGTCCAGCGCCTCGCGCCCATTGACCGCCGTCTCCACTGGGATACCTTCCAGCTTCAACACCTCGATCAGCATCTTGCGGATACCCGCGTCATCGTCCACGACCAGTACGGTTGGCTGATGTGCCATGCCGTTACCCTCTCCTCTTCGCGTCTCTCGTGGCGCTCATACCGTGGCGTCATCGCCTGAGCGCGTGTCCTTCCCCATCGCTTTTGCCCACTGGTCGCGGCCGCTGGGTCAGTCCCGCTCAGCGCGCCTCATCGGGCGGGACGGCGTAGGGCAGACTGAACTGAAAGAGCGACCCTTTGCCGTACTCGCTTTCAACCCAGATGTCTCCGCCCATCGTAGTCACGTTCTGGTGGCAGATCCACAGGCCCAGCCCCGTTCCGCGCACGGAGGTCGTCAGCGAGCGAGGCAGCCGCCCGAACTTTAAGAACAGCTTGCGCTGGTCCTCCTCGGTGATGCCCGGACCGTGATCGCGCACGCCCACCACCGCCCATTGCTCCGGCGCGCCGTCCAGCAGCGCGTGCGGGCGACCCTGCGCGGCCAGCGTCTCGCGCGCGACGGCCTGCGCCGTGATCTGCACCGGCTTGTCGGACGGTGAATACTTTATCGCATTACTCAACAGATTTGTGAAGACGGAGATCAATCGTTCATTGTCGGCGAGGGCCCACAGGCCATCCGGCGTCCGCAACATCAGCCGCGCCTTATCCTCCGGCGCCAGCAGCCCGATCGCGACCTCCGCCTCGTGGCGCAGGTCCACGGGGCGCGGCGCGTGTACTGGCTCATTACTCAGCTTGTAGGCGTCCGACAGCTTGCTAATCATGCCCATCAGTTGGCCCGTCGCCTGGCGAATCTCTGAGGCGAAGGTATCGAGCTTCTCCTGCTCCAGCTTGTGGCCGTGGCGACCAATCAGCGTGACATACCCATCAATCGCCGTCACCGGCGTGCGGAACTCGTGGGAGATCATCAGAATGAAGTCTTCCTTCATCTGGTCAACGATCTTCTGCCGCTCCAACATCTCACGCAGTTGGAAGTTGAGGATGTGCTGCTCCTGGTAGAGGTTCGCGTTGGTGAGCGCGTTCGCCGCCTGGCTCACCAGCCCGCGCAGCAGAATCGTCTCGTCCGGGTTGAAGTGGTGGCGCTGCCCCGGCGTGTAGACCATCAGCGCGCCCAGCAGCGTCTCATCCTTCTGAATGGGCACCACCAGCGCGGCGCGAATCTGCCGCTCGGCGAGCAGCCGACCCACCGGCGACTCGTCCGCCCACTCGCCGTCCAGATCATCCAGAAACGCAAAGCTCTCGCCCAGTAACATCTGATCCAGGCGCCGCCACTCACCGGGGATGGTGAGTTCGCTCACCGGGGTCGCCTCGTGGCCGGACTTGGCGCAGACGAAGCGGCCCTCGAATCGTGCCGGCGGCGTCTTGCTCTCATAGATCAAGGCGAGGCAGTGCGTGGCTTGCGTCAGGTGGCTGGCCTGCGTGACGAGGGAGCTCAGCGTCTTGTCGGGATCGAGCTCGTCGTTGACGGCCAGCATCGCGTTGTTGAGCGCGGCAAGCTGTTCCTGCTTGGCGCGGGTCTTTTCAAGCGCAAGGCTGCGCTCGCGCGAGAGGCGCATATTCTGCACGACGATCGCCGACGATCGCGCGATGGTGGCGAAGGCGCGGGCATGCTCCGGGGCGTAGACATCCAGGCGGGGGCTGCCGGCGACGATGGCGCCGATAAGGGTGTTGCCGGTGATGAGCGGCGCGGCCATGATCGAGGCCACCGGCTGATCGCTGCCCCAGCCCAGCGCGCAGAGCTCCGGATGAGCGGCGCGCTCCTCTGGCGCGGAGACGCGCAGATCGCGCCCGGCGCGCACGACGGACCACCACGGCGGCAGCGCCTTCGCCGGAAAATCGCCGCCGGGAACGGGCTGGTTGTCGCGCTCGGCCAGCTCGAAGCTGACGGTGTCGGTGTGCTGGTCGTAGAGCAGGACGGCAAACGTGGGCGCGTCAATCAGCCGCCGGACGACATCGCGCAGGCGCGGATAGAGCGAGAAGTGCGCGTCAGGGTTGGACGCCTCGGAGGCCAGCAGGTCCAGCAGCTCCGCCTGGCTCTGGTTTTGCCGCGCCAGGTCCGCGGCGCGCAGCGCCCGCGCCACCCGGTCCGCGTGCAGCGTCAACTGCTCGACATCGCGCGAGGTGAAGCTCCAGAGGGGATCGCGGTTGAAGAGGGAGATGACGCCCAGAATGTCGGTGTTGGGGTAGAGCGTCGCCAGGGAGAGCGGGCGGCGGATCGGCGCGGCGAGGTGGTGCGGCGCGTCGGGGTCAGGGGGAGCGGAGCCGGCGGGAAGGCGGCGGCACTGGTCGTGGGTCATCATCAGCGGCTCGCCACGCTCCCAGCACTGGCCGATCAGCCGTTCGCCACGGCGATACGTGCGCGAGATCATGGTGGCGGGGAGCAGCACGGTGGACTGAATCTCAATCTGCCCCGACTCATCCTCGACGCCCGCGTAGCTCTGGCCGGCTCCCGGATCACTGCGGCGCGTGGGAATGCCGCCGAAGGAGCTCTGCGCGGCGGAGTAGGCGGGGTGCGAAGCGCTGGGCTGCGACGCGCGCGACGGCCTGCCCATCGGCCCCAGCGCGGTAGGGTCCACGCGCGGGTGGGTGTGGCGGGCGCGCAGCACGAGCACCTGTCGCGTGTCGTCCAGCATCGCCAGCTCGCCGCCGTCGGCGTGCGTCAACGCCATCGCGCCCTCCAGCGCCTGCGCGAAGAAGTCGGCCAGCGAGACGTTCTGCTCGGAGAACAGCTCACTTTCGCTGGACCAGAGAGCCGGACGGGTCAGCGCGCCACCGGGGGTGGAGGACTCGGGATGGCCGGAGGACGCCTGTGGGCGCTGGGGCGGCGGCGACGACGACGATGGCATGGAGATTCCTCGCTGCTGGACGGTGACGCGCCGTTCAGGATACCACAGCGGCCCCCCTCTGACAACCCGCGTGGAGGCAACCGAACGCTGTCGCGATTGCTCGTAGTGGCCTCATCCCCCCGCCCCTTCCCCCTGCGGAGGGAAGGGGAGCCAGCGATGCGACCTCCGGGTCTGGTTCCCCCTCGCCCCGCAGGGAGAGGGGGACAGGGGGTGAGGCAACCCCTGCGTGTGGGACAGGAGATGAGGCAACCGAACGCTGTCGCGATTGACACTCGCGCGGACACCGGGCTATCATCCAGTCCAGGGAACACAGCCCCCGCGATGGACGCGACCCCAGGAAAGACGAGGCAGACGGATGGCGGCCCCACAGACACGAGATGAAGCGGCGGCGAGCACGTTTTATACGCACCGGATGGCCAACGGCTTGCAGCTTGTCGGCCAGCGCATGCCCGATCTCGAATCGGTGGCCGTGTGCTTCTATGTGCGCACGGGCGCCCGCGACGAGCACGACCCCGCGCTCTACGGCGTCTCGCACTTTCTGGAGCACATGGTCTTCAAGGGAACCGCGCGCCGTGACACCGAGCAGATCACCCTGGACTTCAATCGCATGGGGGCCGAGTTCAACGCCTTCACCTCGACAGAGCAGACGGTCTATTACGCGCACGTGCTGGGTGAGTACCTGCCCAACGCGATTGACCTGCTCGCGGATATGATGCGCCCCCGGCTGGACGCGGGGGACTTCGACCTGGAACGCAACGTCATCCTGGAGGAGATCGCGCGGTCCGAGGACACGCCGATGAGCCAGGCGTCGCGCAAGCTGCTGGCGACGTATTTCGCGGGGCAATCGCTGGGACATGAGGTGCTCGGCACGCGCGAGAGCATCCGCGACATGAGCGTGGAGCAGATGCGCGCGTACTGGGCGCGTCGCTACGCCGCGAACAATCTCGTGCTGGCGGTGGCGGGCAACTTCGAGTGGGAGCGCGTGCTGGAGCTTGCGCGGGAGAAGTGCGGTGACTGGGCCACCGGTGAGGAGGGACGCGAGGCGCGGCCGTTCACGCCGGCGGGAGGCTCCGCGCATGTGATCGTCAAGCCGAAGCAGCAGCAACAGATCATGCTTGCCGCGTGGCCGTCGGTGAGCCTGGAAGATAAGGACTTCTACGCCGCCGTGCTAGGCGCGACGGTCCTTGGCGACGGCAGCGGCTCGCGTCTGTTCTGGAACATCTTCCAAAAAGGGCTGGCGGAGACGGTCTTCGCGACGCTCTATCCCTTCGACAACACGGGCATGATGCTGACGGTCGTGAACACGACGCCGGAGCACGCGCCGGCGGTGCGCGAGTTGGTGGCGGCGGAGCTGCGTGGCATGCAGGAAGACGGCGTGCGCGAGGATGAGCTGCGCCGGGCGAAGGATAAGCTCGTCAGCCATACCGTGCTTGATGGCGAATCGGCCTATAGTCGCATGCGCGATCTTGCCAGCACGTGGGTGATCGAGGGCCGCCTGCGCAGCATCGAGGATGAGATGCGGGAGATCGAGGCCGTCACGGTGGAGGATGTGCGCCGCGTTCTGGATCGCTTCCCCCTGACGCAGCCACAGGTGTTCCTGGCGTATGGGCCGCTGGAGGCCGCCGCGTTTGAGCTTGACGCGGCGAGTGTCGAGACGGACGAGGGGGCGCAATAGCCCAAAAGGCCGGGGCGGCGTATAGGAATTGTGGCTCATCCCACACTATGCTATACTGGCGCGGTCAGCCGGGCGGTTCCGATAACGCGCGCCGGCCGGGCGGTAGGGGCGCGGGTGATGATGTGGCCCGGGCCGGCAACCGGGATCGGGGTCGAGGTGGACTCGCTCCGAGACGAGCGAGGTGGAAGCGCATGGGGAAGTACAAGCAGTGGTTGCATCACCAGGAGATCGGTCGCCGGCTGCGTGACCAGATCAACACCCTGGAGCAGGAACGAGCGCGCGTGCAGAAGATGGCTCCCAGCCATCCGACGACTCTGCCGGAGACGGACAATCCGATCATTTCGGCGCTGCTGAGCTATACGAGCACCGGCAGTAAGCTGAGCAACATTGATCCCATTCAGGCGGCCATGCCGGTCATGGACGTAGACCCGGACCAACGTCAGCCCGTGATTAGTAGCGCGGCCACCGCCGCGGCGAGCGCGCCGTTCCGTAGCGCGGCGGGCGCCAGCGATTCAGCGGTCGTCGCAAGTCTGCTGGCACGGGCGGATCAGATGCCAAGCGACCCTCTGGACCAGATGCGCGAGCTTTCGCGCGCCAGGGATGACGCGGAGGCGCATAACGGCGCGGGTGCGTCCGGCTCGACGAGCGGCGCCCTGCCCCCGGCGGATTCCGTGGACGGCTGGTGGCAACGCCAGCGCGGTGACGACCAAGACGCATAGCAGACAAAAACGCTGGGCGCGCGCGAAGACGCCACCCAGCTTTGGGGAATGGGAGAGGTGTGGGCGAGATGGCTTCTGATCCCACCGCTGTCACAACACTCTACGCGCAGATCCCGTTGCAGGCGATGCAGCAGGTGTCGGACAGCTATATGGCCTGGTATGTCGAGCGGGTGACACGCCAGCTTGACGAGACGATGGCGGGCCTGCGCTCGGAACTGCGCGAGAACGATGCGAAAGAGGCGTCGTTTCGGCCGTCGCAGAACGAGCTGAACGCGATCGAGCGGCTGCAACGCAGCGGCGTCACCGGGATGGACCTGCTGGACCGCATGGTCGAGCAGGGCGAGGACTGGTTGATGCTCACGATGCGCCGGCTGGACCACTTCGAGCGCACGGGCCTGGCGCCGAAAGACTATTCGACGTGGTGCGAGCACGCGCTGGGCGGCGCGTACGACTGGATTGACCATGAGCGCCTCGGCGGCTCAGGTGGTCCCGGCGCGTCCGGCGCGTCGCCACGGCCCGCCGCCTCATCCAACGCCGCTGTGCCGGACTGGATGAGCAATCGCGGCGCGGCTCCGCGCGAGGATGGTCCGCCGACGGCTCCGGTGCCGAGCGTGGCTCCGGCCTGGCGCGACAACAACTACTACGGTCCGAACGGCGGCCAGGGCGGCTCGAATGGGCAGAGCGCCCAGGGCGGCCAGAATGGGCAGAATGGGCAGCAGCGCCCGGGACAGTCGCCGGATGAGAGCGACGCGAAGGGCCGCAACATCTTCCGCATCTTCACCAACTAGGTGAGTGGACCTCACCCCCCAGCCCCCTCTCTCGCAAGGAGAGGGGGAGCCGGAGCTTCCGACGCGGGCGAGGACGGCCCCGCGACGACGCTCTTTCTCGTGCGCCACGGCGAGAATCCGGCGAACCTGACACGCGAGTTCTCGCATCGCGTCATAGACTACTCGCTGACTCCGCGCGGCGTCCAGCAGGCCAAGCAGACGGCGCATTACTTCGCCAGCCAGCGCATAGACGCGCTCTATTCCTCCCCGCTGAAGCGCGCCTACGAGACGGCGGCGATCATCGCGGAACGGCTGCGCCTGCCGATGACGGAGGACGAGCGGCTGCGCGAGGTGAATGTGGGCGCGCTGGAGACGCGGCCGCCCTCGCCGGAGACGTGGGCGCTGCACGACGCGATCTTCGCGCGCTGGCTGGCCGGCGATGAGGCGGCGTGTTTCCCGGATGGCGAAGATTGCCACACACTGCGCGGACGGATGCGCGCGTCGCTGGGGGAGATGATGGCGCGCTGGCCGGGCGGACGCGTGGTGGTGGTGGCGCATGGCGGCATCTTCGCGGCGGCGCTACCGGCGCTCTGCGCGAACTATCCCACCACCGACGATCCGGCGACGCTGCACATCCCGAACTGCGCGATCACGGAGGTCTGTCTGCGTGGGGCGGGCGCGTCGCTGCGCGGGGAGATTCGCGGCTGGGCGGCGTGCGGACATCTGTCGGAGTAGGCGTCCGGGCGAGTACAATGGGTTCTTGTCACGAGTCGTCGCGCGCCTCGTGGCCGTGAACGGTTGGCGCACGGGACGGGAAGAGGGCTGAGGCCTGTGGCGTCTGCCAAATAAGTCGCCCAGACTTGGTAGCACTCCCCGGAGTACAGCACCTCCCATCGAAAGGCAGGCGCACGATGTTTGCGAAATATCTTCATGCCGCGATGGCGCGTGCTACCTATGAGACGCTGGACGACAGAACCTACTACGGTAGTATCCCCAACTTCCAGGGTGTGTGGGCCAACGCTCCGACACTGGAGGCATGTCGAGACGAATTGGAAGACGCGCTGGAAGGATGGATTCTGCTCCGCATCGCCGATCATCTCGAACTCCCATCAGTAGATGACCTCACCCTCGTCGTGAGTGGGAGCGTGTAGCGATGAAGCCGCGCGATTACCTCTCACTGATAGACACCCACACGAGCGGACTGCGCTACGATGTGACGCCGCTCTTCGCGGACGCTGCGGCATTCGCCGCCGCGGTGGATGACCTGCTGGCGCTGGTCGGAGAGACGCCATACGACCTCGTGGCGGGCGTAGACGCGCTCGGCTTCATCCTCGGCGCGGCGCTGGCCCTGCGTGCGGGCAAGGGCTTCGTGCCGGTACGCAAGGGCGGGAAGCTGCCCGTCGCCGTCGAGACGGTCGAGTTCGTGGACTATTCCGGCACACGCAAGGCGCTCGAACTGCGACGCGACGCGATTGCACCGGGTGTGCGCGTCCTGGTGGTGGACGAGTGGATCGAGACGGGCGCGCAGATTGGCGCGGCGATTCGTCTGATCAAGGGGTGCGGCGGTGTGGTCGTGGGCGTGGCGACGATCCACGTGGACGACAACGAGCGCACGCGCCAGATTACGGCGCGGTACCCCGTGTTCCAATTGTGGCCGGAGGGGTAGGGCGAGAGACGCCGGGGCAGGGTGCGTTGCTAGCGCGCCTTTCATCGGAGCGCGTCCGTGTGTCCATTTGTACTGCGACAGCACGTCTGGCGCTGTTCCACACACAATAGGCTGCCGCCGTTGTACACGCTTCGCTCCCATGCTATACTTGTCCCACTCATCATAAGGAGGCGGCGCGTGCGGTAGGTGGCAGACAGGAGAGGCGGCGGGCTATGGCTCAGCAAGACGAAATAAGGCGATTCGAGTCATTGTTTGCCCATCCATCGG
>DATEGV010000002.1:0-10115 GCA_035279925.1 Ktedonobacterales bacterium
GGGCGTGACCCGTTGTCCACCACAATCACCTCGAACGGGGTGGCGCCGGCGACGCGATACAGACTGTCCACGCATGCTTTGGTGTACTCGAGCGCGTTGAAGACCGGGATGACGATGCTCACCCCCGTGAACGCGGGTTGCTTCGGCAGCTTCTCCGCCCGCACCGAACCTCCAGGCGCCGGTTCCGTGGCTGATCTCGGTACATCAGTCGGCATGTTCGTGTCAGCTGAGATGACATCTTCCCTGGGCAAGTTCGTGTCAGCGGGTGTGACATCTTCCCTGGGCAAGTTCGTGTCAGCCGGCGCAACAATGTCGGCTGGCGTGAACCCATCGCCTGGCGTGAACCCATTGACTGGCAGGTAACGGTTGGCTGGCGCGATGTCACGCAGGTAATAGCCGCGTTTGCCGACAGTCCAGAGCGCCACATGCTTGGCGAGGGCGGCCGATCCTTTGTACTTCAGTACGACACGCGACGCATGGGCAAGTTTCACGGCGCGCATACCGTGCAGGGATTCCAATGCGCTGAGTTGCCAGTGCAGACTGTTGATTCGATTGGTCGCGGCCTCAGCTCGCTCGCGGGCCTGTTGTCGCTCGGCCTCAACTCGCTCGCGGGTCTGTTGTCGCTCGGCCTCATATCCATCAACGAGGATGCGTCGCTCGGCCGCCTCTTTTTCACGTGTCTGGTTTACCTGGACAGCGGCCTCATCGCGAATAGCCGCGATCTGACGTTCCACCTGATTGTTGAGCGTTTCGTAGTCGAGGCGATACTGCTCACATTCGCGGCGCAACAGCTCACTCTCAAGGCGCAATTGCTCACATTCGCGGCGCAACTGCTCACCCTCAAGACGTGCCTGGTCAAGTTCAACACGTGACTGTTCGCGCTCACCGCGCGCCTGCTCACGTGCTTCGTTGAGTTGCGCTTCATAGACGGAGAGGATTCGCTCCTTCTCCTCCATCTGCCGGTCAACGAACTCTCTATATTCAGCCAGTGCGAGTTCGTGTTGCCGGGTTTCGATCCGCTTGCCCAGTTGAAAGAAGAAGGTCCGCAGCACCGGCCACTCATTCTCCGGTGTGTCCAGCAGGGCCCGCAAGCCCTCCGGGATGACGCTGCCGACGGCGATCAGGCCGAGCCCGTGCCCGTGATAGAACTCCAGCGAGGGATAGCGCGCCTTCAACTCATCCCACAGCCGCCAGACGCCAAAGTCCGCTTGCCGCTCGGCGATGTCGTGGAAGATGACGACACCGCGCTCGCTCATGGCGGGGAGCCAGTTCTCGAAGTCATGCTTGACCGACTCGTAGGTGTGGTAGCCGTCAATGTGCAGCAGGTCAATCGCGCCGTCGGCGAACATGGGCCGCGCGTCATCGAAGGTCGCCTGGATGAGCCGTGAGAAGGTTTCGTAGCGGGCGTCGTGGTGCGTCCGCAAGTCCGCGAGGATCTCCGGCCCATAGAAGCCGCTCTGCTCGTCGCCCTCCCAGGTGTCCACCGCGTAGCAGCGGCACTCGACCTTGAGGTCGGCCACCGCCTGGCAGAACCCACAATACGACGTGCCGCGATAGGCGCCCAACTCGACGAGTTGGCGGGGGCGCAGCAGGTCCACCAGCAGCATCCCAAAGGGCACATGCTGCGTCCAGGTGGAATCGGCGATGCGCTCGGGAAAACTCAAGCAGACAGGATGGTCTAGCGGATTGAACGACGCCACGGATTCCCCCCCATACCAACCCCTCTCCGTACACCACCAGGATACCGTCTATACCACGCGCGCAGACTAGGCGCGTTGCGGCGCTAGTAGGATTCGACGGGGAAGCCTGCCACCTGTGAGACGATCTGCGCAAACGCCTCTTGCTTAGTCAACATTCCCGCATCGCTCTTCTTCTGAATGGCGTCGGTCGAAATCACTTGATCACGCAGCGCCTGCAGCGCGGCCTCTCGCTCAGCCCGCAACTTGGGATCAGCAACGGGGTAGCGGTCGTAGACCTTTTGTAGCTCCTCGAGTGACCGTTGGCGGCCCTTCACCAGCGAGTTACCGACATCGGTGTAGAAGCGGTACTCGCAGGTGATGCGGCGGATGGGATGGAACTCATATTTGGCGGCCATGCGCAGCAGGAAGTCCCAATCCCCGAGCAGCAGAATATCCTTGCTGAAACCGCCGACCGCTTCGACGCAGTCACGCTCATGCATCCAGGTGTGGATCGCGATGTAATTGCTCACCTGCAGTTGGTCACGGTTGAACTCCCACGTCGGCAAGGGATGACGTGAGACGGTGATTGCCGCCGCGCCGCGCCCCTTCATGAGGGCGCGGTTGTAGTCGCTGTACACGAACTTGTATTTGCCCCCGCTCGCGCGCAATTCCTGCCAGAGCGCCTCGAGGTGGAAGGGATAGACCACATCATCGTCGTCCAGATAGCAGACATATTTGCCCCGCGCCGCCCGCACTCCCGTGGTGAGGCCCGCACTCATCCCCAGGCTTTCGCTGTGGCGGATGTATTGAATGGTGAGGCGATCCTCGAAGGAGCGCAGGAGGTCGGAGACATCGGCGCCCGCGTCGTTGACGACGACCACCTCGAAGTTGTCGAACGTCTGGTTGACCAGGCTGGTGAGCGCCACCGCCAGCGTCTCGGGCCGGTTGACCGTGCGCACGATGACGCTGACCTCGGGCTGCTCGACGCGAGCGCGGGTCTTGCCTGGGATGTAGAGCGAGGAGAACGTGCTCAGCAGATTGAGGTAGCGGTAGTAGTTCCCGGCCATCAGCGCGTCGTGGTTGATCTGGTTGTCCGCGAAGGTCTTGCTGCCGTGATGGTACACGAAGGCGTTCTGCGCGATCGCCAGCGTGAACCCGGCCAGCCGCGTGCGCACGCTGTAGTCTTCATCCTCGAAGTTGCCCAGCCCATACCCTTCATCCAGACTGCCCAGCAGGTTGACCACCTGCCGTTTGATCAGCACACAGAAGAAGACCAGCCGCTCCGGAGGATAGAGCAACTGCGTGACCTCGCGCACACTGGCCGCGAATGTCTCGGCCTGGCTCACCGGCAAGCCGCGCGCCGCGGGCGCGATCTGCAGCCCTTCACCCACATAATTGGTGATCGGACTGACAATGCCGATGCGCGGATCACTCTCGGCGGCGCTCACCAGCCGGTCCAGCCAGCCCGTCGTGACGACGGTGTCGCTGTTGAGCAGGAGAAGGTACTGCCCACGCGCCTGGCGCATCCCCAGGTTGACCGCTTTGGAGAAGCCCAGGTTCTCCGTCAGGCTGATGTACCACATCCGCTCACGGCGCTCGCTCTCCACCTGCAGCCACGTGAGCACCTCCGGGCGTGACCCGTTGTCCACCACAATCACCTCGAACGGGGTGGCGCCGGCGACGCGATACAGACTGTCCACGCATGCTTTGGTGTACTCGAGCGCGTTGAAGACCGGGATGACGATGCTCACCCCCGTGAACGCGGGCTGCTTCGGCAGCTTCTCTGCCCGCACCTCCGCCCCCGAAACATGCCGCACATCCTGCGAAGGCTCCGGCTGCGGGGCGCTGGGAACGGGCATGATGTCACGCAGGTAATAGCCGCGCTTGCCGACAGTCCAGAGCGCCACATGCTTGGCGAGGGCGGCCGGTCCTTTGTGCTTGAGCACGGCGCGCGAGGCGCGGGCCAGCTTTACGGCGCGTACACCGCGCGAGGAGTCCAGGATGGCCAATTGCTGGCGCAGATATTCGGCGTCGTTCGCGGCCGCGCCGGCCAGTTGGCGCGCCTGCCGCAGAGTAGCCTCATACCCGTTGACGAGCGTTCTGCGCTCGGCCTCCGCTGCCTGATTTAACTGCGTTCTTAGCGACTCCCGCTCAGCCTGCGCCTCGGCGACGCGCGCCTCATATTGCGCGACGACCCGCGCGGATTCCGCATCGCGCTGCTCGAAGGCGCGCGTATTCTCCTCCGCCTTCCGCTGGAGGTAGTCAACGTTCGTAGCCAATGCGAGTTCGCGTTGCCGGGTTTCGATACGCCGACCCAACTGGAAGAAGAACTCACGGACGATGGGCCACTCATTCTCCGGTGTGTCGAGCAGGGGCTGGAGCGCCTCCGGGATGACGCTGCCGACGGCGATCAGGCCGAGCCCGTGCCCGTGCAGGAACTCCAGCGAGGGATAGCGGCTCTTGAGTTCGTCCCAGAGCCGCCACACGCCGAAGTCGCCCTGTTTCTCGGCGATGTCGTGGAAGATCACGACGCCGCGCTCGCTCATGGCCGGGAGCCAGGTCTCGAAGTCATGCTTGACCGACTCGTAGGTGTGGTAGCCGTCAATGTGCAGCAGATCAATCGCGCCCTCGGCGAACATGGGCCGCGCGTCGTCGAAGGTCGCCTGGATGAGCCGTGAGAAGGTTTCGTAGCGGGCGTCGTGGTGCGTCCGCAAGTCCGCGAGGATCTCCGGCCCGTAGAAGCCGCTCTGCTCGTCGCCCTCCCAGGTGTCCACCGCGTAGCAGCGGGTGTCCAGCTTGAGCTCGGCGACGGCCTGGCAGAAGCCGCAGTAGGAGGTACCGCGATAGGCGCCAAGTTCGACGACCTGCCGGGGGCGTAGCAGATCCACCAGGAGCATGCCGAACGGCACGTGCTGCGTCCAGGTGGAATCGGCGATGCGTTCTGGAAACGAGAAGCAGACGGGATGCTCTAGAGGATTGAACGACGCCACGGATTCCCCTCCACACAACAACAGTCGCCGCGAGACCGCGTGACGACTTCGATGGTCCTCGACGGTGAACTCTGATCGCCAATAGCGTGATACCAGCGAGCGCACACGGCCAGCCAAAACCTCGTCGCAGGGAACATGTCTCCGTTGGCGCAACCTATTGCGCCACTCTCTTCGCGGTGACATGTCCGCCCACGGTGACTGGAATAAACGCGAGCCGAATATAACACACTACCTCGACAATTCATCGCGGTTTGACACATAAGTACTAACAGCGACGCGCCTCCTCAAGCTAGGCAATACCTACCTTCGCGATGGCGAATCAGACGCGCGCCGCCGGCTCAACCAGGGATGCGCCGTTAACTCTCCGCGAACGCGGAGACGGCTTGCCGCAAACCGTCACGTAGCGACGTGGCCGGCGCCCATCCCAGAGTGGCGCGGAGCAGTGAGATGTCTGCAAGACTCTCGCGCACGTCTCCCGGCCGGCTCTCGGCATAGGTCGGCTCGATTCTCCGACCAATGATTCCACTCAATTCGACTAACATTTGATTTAGCGTGGCGCTCGTTCCCGTACCGACGTTCATAATCATCCCCGCGGCGGCCGGCGTCTGTGCGGCGCGAAGATTCGCCTCGACAATGTCACCGACGTATACGAAGTCGCGCGACTGTTCGCCGTCACCGTAAATGGTGGGCGGCGTACCTGAGAGAGCGGCGACGACGAAGCGAGGAATGACGGCCGCGTATTCGCTCTTAGGGTCCTGTGACGGACCGAACACATTGAAGTACCGCAGCGCCACAGTCTCTAATCCATAGATCGTGTGCCACACAGGGCAATACGACTCAGCGGCAAGCTTCTGTACCGCGTATGGAGAAAGTGGACGTGGTTGAAGCGTCTCAGACTTGGGCGACACGGGATTATCGCCATAGATTGCGCACGAGGACGCAAACATGACTCGACGCACACTATTTTCCCGAGCAGCGACGAGGATATTGAGCGTGCCCGTCAGATTCGTCTCGTGTGTCATAGCAGGCTCTGCGATTGTGCGCGACACCGACGGAACGGCGGCCTGATGAAACACCACCTCCACGCCCCGGCATGCGCGTTGGACGGCGTCAAGATCGCGCACGTCCCCGTCAATCCATTCGACGTCGGCAAGGACATCCCTGATGCGAGCGCGGCTGCCGGTCAGTCCATTTTCGAGCACGCGGACACGATCACCTCGCTGGACGAGAGCACGCACGATATGAGAGCCTATGAAGCCTCCGCCGCCCGTTACCAGATGCATGACTGATCCTTTCATACATAGTCGCCCGCGCCAAAATCGTAGCGTCCACTAGGCCGCGGAATGCTCGCATTTTGGTGAGCCGGCGGTAGAGTGGAGGAACTTGTCCCTGTTGCCATTGTATGCAACGTCAGGATTCACACGGGGTAACGTAGAACAGCCCATGGTGTACCCCATTGTCTAAACAACGCTGGGGCGCGGTAGCGTTTGAGCGGAAGGTGGCGTGAGGCGCGCTTACGCGATGCGAGCGGCGCACTTTGCGCCGAGCGCTGCATACGGTAAGCTCTATCCATGTGTTGTGTGGTTGCGCGAAAAGAGGAACGCCGATGCGACAGCTACGATTTCTACAGTACGATGTCTTCACCGATCGTCCATTCACCGGCAATCAGCTTGCCGTGTTCGTCGCCGCGGAGGGCCTCTCCTCCGTGACTATGCAGGCGATTGCCCAGGAGATGAACTACTCCGAGTCCACGTTCGTGCTGCCCGCCACCGATCCCCGCGCCCTCGTCCGCGTGCGTATCTTCACCCCCGCCGCGGAGCTTCCCTTCGCCGGCCATCCCACCATCGGCACGACGTTCGCGCTGGCGCATGAGCGGCGTATTCGCGCCGGCGACGCCTCACCCGTGCAGTTGCTCCTCAATATCGGCCTCCTCCCGGTGGACGTGCTCTTCGAGGGCGAGAATCTGTCCTATGCCTGGATGCGCCAACCACTGCCGGAGTTCCGCGCGTGGACGGGTCAACGTGAGCGACTGGCGGCGGCGGTTGGGTTAGACGTCGCCGATCTCGCCGGCGATCTGCCCATCGAGCGCGGGTCCGCCGGCGTGCCCTTCGTCTATATCCCCGTGCGTGATCGCGCCGCGCTGGCGAAGGCGCGACCCGGTCCCGATCTGGTGGCGTCGCTGGCCGACGAGTCACCGCAAGTCGGAGCCTATCTTTTTGCCCACGACGCCGAGTCTGGCTCCGCGCGGTCGCGTATGTTCGGCCTGGCTATGGGCATCGCTGAAGACCCCGCCACCGGTTCCGCCGCCGGCCCCTTCGGCGCCTACCTGCTGCGCCACGGCCGCCTCAGCCCTGATGAACGCGGGGAGTCGCACCTGCAAATCGCGCAGGGCGTCGAGATGGGTCGCGCGAGCAAGCTTGAGGTCGCAATCACCGGCGCTGCGGATAACATTCGTGAGGTGCGTGTCGGCGGTACGTCCGTGCTGGTCGCCGAGGGAACCCTCCTGGCGCCCGACGATGACGCGGCGACGGAGGCGTGAGCGTGGACATCTCACGATTGATCGCGAATGTGCCCGCGCTCGCGATCAGCGGCCCGCAATCCGGCGAGGTCACGGCTGTCACGTACAACTCCGCCGAGGTGGGGCCGGGAACGTGCTTCGTCGCGATCCGTGGGCGGCGCGCGGACGGCCACGCCTATATTGGCGACGCGCTCGCGCGGGGCGCCTCCCTCATCGTCGGCGAAGACGCGGCTCCAGCGGACTTCCCCGCCGACCGCACATACCTGCGTGTCGCGAACTCCCGCCAGGAGATGGGCAGCGTCGCCGCCGCGCTCTACGACCACCCGACGTGCGCGATGGAGGTCATCGGCGTCACCGGCACCGACGGCAAAACCACCACCACGAACTTGCTGGACGCGATCCTGAGCGCCGACGGCCGGCGCACCGGCTTGATGAGCACTGTAGACTTCAAGATCGGCGCGACGCGCTGGCCGAACAACAGCCGCTTCACCACCCTCGAAGCGCCGGAGGTGCAGGGCATGCTGGCGCGCATGCGCGATGAAGGCGTGCGCACGGCCATCGTCGAGACCACCAGCAGCGGGTTGGCGCTACGCCGCGTCTGGGGTGTCGAGTACGATATCGCCGTCGTTACCAACATCACCAGCGAGCATCTTGAGGTTCACGGCACCCTCGAAAACTACCGTCGCGCCAAAGCGATGCTCTTCGAGGCGGTTGATCCCCAGCGCGTAAAGCCGCTGCCTTTTCCAGTCGCTCGCGTCTGCGTGCTCAACGCCGATGACAGCTCGTTTGAGTATCTGAAACCGTTCTGTCGCGCGCCGATCATAAGTTATGGCATTGACCATGCGGCTAGCGTCATGGCCATGGAGATCGAGCTTGGCTCCAGCGGCACGCGCTTTCTGCTGCGCCTGCCCGATGGCGGCGAGCGCGAAATTCGTACGCCGTTGGTGGCGCGGTTCAATGTCTACAACTGTTTGGCGGCGCTCGCGGTGGGTTACGCGCAGGGTATCCCGGTGGACGTGATGGCCGGCGCGCTCGAACGCTTCGCGGGCGTTTCCGGACGCATGGAACGCATTGACAACGGCCAGCCGTTCGCCGTCATCGTGGACTACGCGCATACCGCCGACAGTCTGGCCAAGGTGCTCGATGTCTTGCGCCCCGTCACGCCGGGCCGGCTCATCGTGGTCTTCGGCTCCGCCGGCGATCGTGACCGCGTCAAGCGCCCGGAGATGGGGGCAGTCGCCGCGCGCAAGGCAGACTTCGCCGTCATCACCGACGAAGACCCGCGCGAGGAGGACGCCATGTCCATCCTGCGTGAGATCGCAGCCGGCGCGGAGACCGCTGGGGCGAGCGAGCACGCGCGCTATGTCTGCGTCGTCGGGAGGCGCGAGGGTATCGCCGCGGCCTTTCGCATGGCGCGCGCCGGTGACACGGTGTTGCTCGCTGGCAAGGGCCATGAGCAGAGCATCGTGATCGGGCGCGAAAAGGCGCCGTGGGACGACCGAACCGTCGCCCGCGAAGAACTCGCTCAGGTAGGGTACAAGTCATAGACGACGCGGGGAACGCGCCCCTGATGGTGTATGCTATCTCTAAAGTCGTCGCGTTGCGCCGTGGAGGAGCCAGGCGCCCGTGGAGCAGGTGAAGTATCGTGGTACCTCTACTGATAAGCGCGGTTCTCGTATCGTTAGGCGTCAGCGCGCTTGTATGTCTTATCGCGTTGCGGTTCCTCTCCTGGTTCCGTAGTGGCGAACGTAAAGAAGGCCATTTTCGTCCAGACCAGTCAACCGGCAGCTACCACATCGAAAAAGGCAAAGGCCTTCTGAAGCGCGCTGCGCGCAGTGGCTCCAACGAGTTGCCCCTGGTCGGCGGGCCCGCGATCGTCAGCGGCATCGTAGCGGCGGCCGTCGTCGCGGCGATCATGCACGACCTCAATCGCACGCAGTGGGCGCTGCTCGGCATTCTTCTGGTCGCCATGGTCGGCTACGGCGCGGTGGGCTTCGTGGATGACTGGCGCAAGGTCCACTACGGCGAGGGCATCTCCGAGATACAGAAAGCCGCCGGTGTCATCGCGGTCTCGCTCGTCGCGGCGATGGCGCTGAATCGGCTCATCGTGTCGCCCCGGCTCTCGGCGCGGCTCGCCTATCCGCCCTATACCGATCTCCCCGGTCTTGGCTCCCTGCTCATCCATCAGCACTTCGCGTGGATCATCTTCTTCCTGCTCATGACCACCGTCGTGGCCAGCGCCACCTCGCTGGCTGTTGACTTTAGCGACGGCATGGACGGCCTCTCCGGCGGCCTGCTGCTGAGCGCGGCGCTCGCGTTCGCGGCGATCCTGCTTGGTGAAGGCACACACGACCTGTGGGCGCCGACCATCGTTGTGCTCGCCCTGGCTGGTGGCGTGTTGGGGTATCTCCCATTCAACTGGCCATCATCCTGGAAGGCGCGCAACCAAGGGCGGGGGAAGCGTCGCGCTGTCCTCATCATGGGCGACTCCGGCTCGCTGGCGCTGGGTGGCCTGCTGGCGCTGGTGGCGGTCATCAGCCGGCAAGAGTTCGTGCTATTCATCATCGGTGGCGCGTTCGTGCTCGAGGGTCTCTCCGCCCTCATCTCCGCCCGCATCCTGGTGCGCTTCTTCCGCCGCTTCCTCTCGCTGGAGCGGTACGGAACTGGGCGCGGCTTCGTCCACACCGAGTTCCCGCTCCCGTTCCTGGCGACGCCAATGCACCACCACTACGACCTCCTGGGCTGGGATCGCAAGCGGTTGGTCTATGGCGCCTGGCTCCTGGGCGCCGGCATGGGCATCCTTGGCGTCGCCAGCGCCATCGGCACCTTCACCTGGGAACGCTACCTCGCGCGCTTCGTCGGCCTGATCGTCATCATCGCCGTCTGGCAGAGCGGCCCCTGGACGCGCAGCTATTTCATCGGTCTCAC
>DATEGV010000003.1:0-3628 GCA_035279925.1 Ktedonobacterales bacterium
CTGCCGTTCATTCTCTCTGACCTGATAACCATATGTCTGCTCTACGTCGTGGCGCGGCGCGTCGTCGGCGCGCGCCTGGCCTTGTTGGCCGTCGGCGTGTATGCCTTTCTGCCCGCGATGTCGCTGGATGGGAATGTCTGGCCGCAGAGCGACGGCGTGATGACCCTGGGTATACTCGTGACCGCCCTCCTCGCGCTTCGTGGTCGGGCTGGCTGGGCAGGCGCTGTGATGGCCGCGACCCTGCTCATCAAGCCGCAACCGATGGTTTTTGCGCCGCTGCTGCTCGTCTACCTCTGGCGCTGGTACGGCCGGCGGGCGACCATGCGCGCCGGATTCGGCTTAGTCGGAACGGGTACGCTCATCTGCCTGCCGCTGCTCCTGCCACCTCACCCTGACATCCTCTCCTTCGTCGCCAACCTGCGCGCGTTCATGGCGACTCAGCCGATGGCAAGCCCCAGCGCGTACAACCTGTGGTGGCTGCTGGGGATCCAGCGAACGGCGGCTGGCGCTCCGTGGCTTGGACCGCTCTCGATCTCACTCGTCGGACTGGCGCTCTTCACCGGCGTGTTGCTAGTGGCAGCCGTGTGCCTCTGGCGCGACCGCTCGCCGCAAACGCTCTTTGTCGTCTGGGCAGTGGTGGGGCTTGCTGCGTTCGACCTGATGAGTGGCCAGCACGAGCGATACGTGTACCCCTGCGTCGCGCTGTTGCTTCTTGCTGGCCTGTACCAACGTCGGTACTGGTTCCTGTCGGCGCTTATTAGTTTTACTATGTTCATCAATCATGCGCTGGTTATCCTCTGGTATCCGAGGCTCAATCACGCTGTCCTCAATTTTACTGGCGCGAGAGACTATTTCGCGGCGCATCCGGCGTACAGCGTGGCCATCTCCGCGATCAACGTCGTCGCGCTCGTTGCCGCGTTGGTGATGATGTGGCGACGCGCCACACTCGATGACACCCACGCGGTCTCCACTGGTACCACCCGCCGCGCGGACGCCGAGCGCGGGTTGCTGTTCGTTATGCAAAGAGAGTTCGAAACCGCCGGCGAGCAGGCGCGTTGACGGAAGGATGGTTGGGGATGGCAGACAAGTTCGTTTCGGTCGTGATTCCCTGCTACAACGAGCGGGACAATATTCGCCCGATGTACGACCGGCTCACCGCCGCGCTGGCCGGCGTGACAACGCGCTATGAGTTGATCTTCGTCAACAACGGCAGCTACGACGCCTCACCGGCGGTCTTCGACGAGCTCGCCGCACATGACGACCGCGTCTGCGTGCTCACCCTCTCGCGCAACTTCGGCTCGCAGGGCGCGTACACCGCGGGTATGCGCCACGCCTCGGGCGACTGTGTAATCTGCATAGACGGCGACATTCAGGATCCGCCGGAGCTGATTCCCGCCCTCGTCGCGAAGTGGCTCGATGGCTACGAAGTCGTCTACGGGACGCGCGTGCGCCGCAAGGGCAGCCTCATCCGGCGCATCGGCTACAAGGCCTTTTACCGCCTCTTCAAGCGGCTCTCGTACATTGACATTCCCGTGGACGCGGGCGATTTCAGCCTGATGGACCGGCGCGTCGTGGATGTGATGAACGCGATGCCCGAACGCAACCGGTTCATTCGCGGGCTGCGCGCCTGGACGGGCTTTCGGCAGACGGGCATCCCGTACACACGGCAGGACCGACAGGCTGGGGAGACTAGCAATAGCATCGTGGACCTGTTCCGCTGGGCGACCATGGGCATCGTCTCCTTCTCCTATGCCCCGCTGGAACTGATCTCCTTTCTGGCGATCTTCGTCGTCTGCCTCTCTGGCGTCGCCCTCGTCGTCTACACCGCGCTCTACTTCATCGTGCCCAACGCGCCACGCGGCTTCCAGACGCTGCTCGTCATGGTGCTATTTCTCGGCTCGATACAGCTGCTCTGCCTGAGCATCATCGGCACGTATCTGGGCAAGATCTTCGAGGAGATCAAGGGACGACCCACGTACATCGTCCAGCGCATCCAGAACGATCAGCGGGGCCGCGTGCCTGATACGACCGCCGAGCCGGAGCGCGTCTCCAGCCGCTCGATGTGATGCGTTCAGGCGGCGCTCACACCGCGCGTCTCGCCTTCAATCCGGGGCGGCCGCCGTAGTCTCGTCCATATGCGGGCGCAACTGTTCCGAAAGATCGTCATGCTCTGTCTGGTAGGCGTTTCGAAGCCGGTCATATGGCAGGCCGCCGACCTCGCCGGTCGCGTGAGCGCTGGCCAACGCGGAGAGGGCTCCTTCGACGGCAAGCAGGCGCGCATGGAGCGCATCCGCATTCGTGTCAGGCGTCGAATTTGCCCCAAGTCGCAGCCTGTGAATGAGCGGACGCATCGTCAGCCCCTGTGCGACGAGCGAGACGCCCACCACGCCAAACGTGAGCGTCTGAAGCGTGCCACGACCTGGGAACGCCCGCCCACGGGAGAGCGTGAACGGGATACTGAGCATCAACGCCAAGGACACGGCGCCACGCAGACCTCCCCAGACGATGACCGGATGGAATCTGGCCGGAATCTTTCGCGCTCCACGCAGCCAGGGCAGCAGCAGGTAGACCGCGCAGAGCCGCGCGATCACGGTGGCGCCGAAGGCCGCCAGAATGGGCCACCAGTTGCGCGCGAGTCCGAGAGGATCAAGCTCGATGCCGATGAGGAGGAACACCAACGAGTTGGCGATGAAACCCAGGAACTCCCAGGTCGCGCCGAGCGCGTGAACCGCGCCAGGACTGACACCGCTGGTCGCGCCGTAATTGCCAACGAGCAGGCCTGTCACGACGACAGCGATGGCCCCAGACACGGCGAAACGCTCCGCGAGCAAGTAGGCGCCATACGCCGCAAGCACGGTGGCGGTGATTTGAAGCTGGATGTGATCGAGCCGACGCACGAGGAATGAACAGGCATAGCCCACCGCGCCACCGGCAACGAGCGCGCCCACCACCGATATGACAAAGTCCAGGGCGCCACTGCCCAGACTGAAGGCGCCGGTAGCCAGCGCCGCGAGCGTAATCTGAAACAGGGTAATGGCCGCTCCGTCGTTGAAGAGGCTCTCCCCCTCGACCAGCAGAGCGAGCCGTTTGGGCGCGCCAAGCTCTCGGAACAGCGAGACCACGGCGATTGGATCTGTCGAGGAGATGAGTGCGCCGAAGAGCAGAGATGGCCCCCAGCCGAGTCCCAAGAGAAGATGGACGATGGCGCCCGTGATGAGCATACCGAACAGGACACCCGGCCCCGCGAGCAGCGAGATGGGCAGTAGGTTGTCGCGTAGTCGCGTAGCCGAGACGTTGTAGGCGCCTTCGAAGAGCAGGAGGGGGAGGAATACGACGAGGATGAGGTCGGGCGTCAGGACGATGTGACGGAATCCCGGTTGGAATCCGAACAAGCCAGCGAGCACGAGCGCGATGGTGTACGGCAGGTGGATGCGCTGGACGACCACTGCGATCGTGAAGATGATGAGCAGCAGGACGAGCACGGTCTCCACCGCTCCGTGCAGATCGTGCGTCATAGCGCATCCTTTCCCGCCGCATTCCGGCTGTGGCCTCCTATCGCTGCGAGGCGTTCAGACGGCGACCCAGCGCACACCCGCGCCGGCGCGTTCGAGCCGGCCCACACCGGGGA
>DATEGV010000004.1:0-18625 GCA_035279925.1 Ktedonobacterales bacterium
TCGGGGGCGAGGGATCGCCACGGCGCTGAAGGTGCTGGCGATTCGCGCGGCGCGGGCGCGAGACGCGGCGATGATCCGCACGAACAATGACTCGCAGAACGCGCCGATGCTGGCCATCAACCGCGCGCTGGGGTATCAGCCTGAGCCGGGATACTATCGGATGCTCAGGAGGAGTGGCGTGTGATGGTGCGCCGGGCCGCCAGGTGAAGTGTCATGGTTCATGTTGTTTTGCTCGAAATAGCGCCCCAATCGCTTTGCGCCTCACCTGACGCTACTGTGACTCCATGTGATACTCTACGGGTAGAGAAGCAAGCGGAGCCAACCACAGGCGTTACGTTGAGGTAGGCGACCGGAAAGAGGCGACGAATGAGCAATGAGGACCAGACGAACGATCGCGCGCTACTGCCATTCGAACAGGTAGGCGCCCGGCTTGTTCGGCGTCAGTGGCACGATGGGCAGTGGTACTTCTCCATCATTGACGTTATCCGTGTTCTGACGGACAGTCCCGATCCTCGCACGTACTGGGCAGTCCTGAAGAAACGGATGCAGCATGAGGGCGCGAGTGAACTGCTAACAAATTGTAAGCAGTTGAAGATGCGCGCTATTGACGGCAAATTGCGCTCAACCGACGCTGCTAACGCTGAAGCCATGTTGCGTATTGTGCAAAGCATCCCAAGCCCGAAGGCGGAGCCCATCAAGCAATGGCTTGCGAGGGTAGGCGCCGAGCGCCTGGAAGATGTAGCCGCATCGCTCGACGAAGCAGCGCGCCGTCTCCTTATGCGTGACGAGGTCGCCGACAAAAACAAGATGCTCACCAAGACCGCCGCAAACGCGGGTCTCGTCACATCCAGAGACTTTGCGGTGTTTCACGATCACGGCTATATGGGTCTATATGCGGGCGAAACGGCAGCTATGATCGCGGAGCGCAAAGGTATCACGAAAGGCGAGCACATCCTTGACTGGATGGATTCGGAAGAGCTGGCGGCGAACTGGTTTCGCATCACGCAGGCTGAGGCGAAGCTGCGACGCGATGGCGTAGACAACAAGGCCGCGGCCAACGTCGTGCATCATCAAGTCGGGCGGACGGTGCGTGAGACAATTGCTCAACTTGGTGGCACGATGCCGGAAGATCTGCCCACGCCGGAGCGCTCGATACGCGAGCTGCAACGCCAGGAACAGCAGCGCATCGAATCCGAGCGGCAGCCGTCGCTCTTCGATGTGCCTGAGTAGATTCGCGGCGAGAACTGAATGGGGCCAAGGACAAGATGGCGCGGTCAGGTCGAGCTAGGCAGTCGGAAAGAGGCGACGAATGAGCGATGAGCACGAGGCGAACGAATCCGTTTCCCCATTCGAGGCGATTCGCCACACAGACGAGTCGGCAGGCGAATACTGGAGCGCGCGTGAACTGGGCCCTATGCTTGGCTATTCACGTTGGCAGCGTTTCCAGCCCATCATCGCGAAGGCGGAGACAGCATGCGAAACCAGTGGATATACCGTTTCTGACCATTTTACCCATGTGGGTAATATGGTCACGCTCGGCTCAGGCGCGCAGCGCGAGATCGGCGACGTCCACCTCTCGCGCTACGCATGCTACCTCATCGTGCAGAATGGCGACCCAGAGAAGCCAGTCATCGCCGCCGGACAGACCTACTTCGCCGTGCAGACGCGGCGACAGGAACTCGCCGACGAACAACGCGACGAGCTGGATGGCCTGACGGAAGCGCAGAAGCGGCTCTTCGTGCGTGTGCAGGTGACCGAGCATAACAGACTGCTGCACGATACCGTTGCCGGCGCCGGCGTGATCACGGCGCGTGACTTCGCCACCTTTGAGAATCATGGGTATCGCGGCCTGTACGGCGGCGAAACGGCACGCATGATCCACGAGCGCAAAGGACTCGCGCCGGGTGAGCGCATCCTCGACTGGATGAACAGCACAGAGCTCGCGGCCAACCTGTTTCGCGCGACACAGACCGAGGAGAAGATCCGGCGTGAGGGCATCGCAGGCAAAGAGAGCGCCAATGCGACGCACCAAGCGGTCGGGCGCGAGGTGCGCGAGACGATCCGACGCCTGGGCGGCGTGATGCCCGAGGATCAGCCGACGCCAGAACGCTCGATTCGCCAACTACAGCGCCAGGAGCAGAAGCGCATAGAATCAGAGCGGCAGCCGTCGCTCTTCGACGACCCGGTGTAGATGTCACGCCGTTCCAGGATTGGCGAGCACGACGCGGGCAAGTTCAAGCGCCACATTGAGGGGGAGCGAGCGACCTGCCATCTCCAGTGCGGCGAATACGTCTGGGGCGAGCGCGTGGAGCGCGGCGGCGCGATCCCGCTCCCGCAGGTCGCGCTCGGCGGGATCCACCAGATCCCTAGTGATTGGGCGGCCCTGCTCCGCGGCGGCATAGAGACGGGTGGTCGTCTTCCAGTCGCCCAGACGGCAGACGTAGGCCGCGGTACGCTCGACTACGCGCCAGCGCACACGCTGGTCGCTGACACGGATCTGCGCGCCGATCGCTTCGTCCATCGTTTGCCGGGCGAGGACGAGATCACCCTGATCGAGCGCGACACCAGCGACGACGCAGAGCGCCTGGACCAGCGCCGCAATATCATCCTGCTGGCGCGTCAACCATAACGCCCGTTCCAGATGACTCAGCGCCTCACTGGACGCGCCCAGCCGCCAACATGCGCGCCCCAGGTTGTATAGGGCCAGATACGTTGGCTGATCGTACGCCTCGACCACCCGCTGACTCTCCAGCAGGACGCTCCGCGCCTCCGCTGGGCGATCCATCATAATGTAGGTTTCGCCCATGTTTGCCAGGATCAAGGCGAGCGATGGCTCCTGCTCTCCCAGCGAGCGACTGAGCGTCAGCGCCTCCTCGTCAGCCGCCAGCGCCTCATCATAGTGGCCCTGATAACACCTGAGATCGCCGAGGTTGATCAGGCTAATCATTTCGCTGGTCTTGTCCCCTTCCGCGCGGTTGAGCGCCAAACTCTCGACGAGCATCTCCTCCGCGCGCTCGTATTCACCCAGATGCGCCAGTGGATTCGCCAGATAATGTAGCGCACGCCCCACCTTGCCCGCGTCGCCCTGCTGGCGGGTCAACGCCAGTACGCGCTCGGCCGCCTCGACAGCCTGTTGAAACTGGCAAAGGCGGTGACGCATGACCACCAGCACCTTCCAGGCGTCCACCTGTTTATCCAGGTCATCCGCTGTTTGTGGCGGCTCCATCCGCGCCAACAGTCGCTCCAGCCAAGTCGCGCCCTCGCTGATGAGTCCCCGTTGCTCCCAAAATGCTCGTAGTCGGGCGGCCAGGCGCACCGCGATCCGCGTCTCGCCGTACTCCAACAGCCAGTCCAGCGCCGCGCGCAGGTTGTCGTGTTCGCGTACGAGGCGATTCAACTCTGCCGTTTGCACATTGAAGGCGCTTGGATTCAGAGGTTCAATCAGGCCCTCGATGTAGTCCACCAGGCCCCGTCGCGTCGCCTCGAGCTCACCGGCTTCGCGCAGCCGCTCGACCGCGACCGCGCGTACGACCACCAGCATGTCATACCGCGCCTCGTCCGACGGATCTCCCGGTCGGTCAACACGTCGGGCCAAACTGGCGTCTACGAGCGAGGTGAGACTCGCTACCGCGTCCCCCTCGCTCAGACTGGCCACCGTCCGCATGCCATCTATCGTCGCGCCGCCCGCGAACACGCCCAGAGTGCGGAAGACGCGCTGCTCTGGTGCGGAGAGCAGACTGTAGCTCCAGGCGACGGTGGAGCGCATGGCCCGCTGGTGATCGGCCAGGTCGCGCGGGCCGCCAACGAGCAGATCCAGCGGCGCGGAGCCCTGTAGGCGCTCGGCGAGATCCGCGAGCGTGAGGCGACGTACCTGCGACGCCGCCAATTCGATGGCCAGCGGCAGCCCATCCAACCGCGCGCAGATCGAGGCGACGAGCTGCCCGCGCTCCGGCGTCCCCAGCGCGAACTCGGGCCGAGCGGCGCGCGCCCGCTCGACGAACAGAGCCACCGCGCCAAAACGTTCGAGGTCGGCGATCGGCGGCAGCCCAGCCAGATCCGGCACGCCCAGCGGCGGCACGGCGAACTCATGCTCGCCACGGATGTTGAGCGCCGCGCGACTCGTGACGAGCGCCTTGGCGTTTGGGCATGCGCCGAGCAGCGCGGCGCAGAGTGGCGCGGCGGAGAGCACGTGCTCGAAGTTGTCCAGCACCAGCAGGAGGCGCCGGTCGCCCACAGCCGCCGTCATCGCGTCCAGTAGCGAAAGATCGCCTGTCTGGCGCACGCCGAGCGTTTGGGCAATGGTTCGCGGCACGTGATCGGCGGCGCGACTCGCCACCAGGTCCACCAGCGCCACTTCAAAGCCATGCTGATCGCGCAGGGCTCCGGCAACTTGCAGGGCGAGGCGGGTCTTGCCCACGCCCGCTGGTCCGGTGAGGGTGAGCAGACGCACTCGCTCCTGGGCGAGCAGATGAACGACGCTCGCCTCGTCATGTTCGCGTCCGAGCAGCGGTGTGAGCGGGGGCGACAGGCGATAGGAGGGCATTGTCAACGATGATTGTTCGCTAGGCGGGGGGGGCGGCGGTGCTTCGGTGGGAATGGCAGGCGCGGTGTCTACGGCGATGGAGCGCGCGCGCCGGGCCGCCCGCACGAGGATCGCCGCGTCGTCGGGCGCGAGCTCGAGGGCGGTGATGAGGAGCTGGAGGGTGTCCTTATGGGGCAGGCGGGTTAGGCCGCGCTCGAGGTAGCTCACGGAGGTCACGCTGACGCCGGCCCTCGCTGCCAACTCTTCCTGGCTGAGACCACGAGCGAGCCGGAAGCGCCGCAGCAGGGCGGCGAAGTCGGAGGGTGGAGTCGCGTGAGTTGGGACCACGGGCGCCTCCAGGGTATGCCACTTCTTCGCTCGCATTCTACCACCTTGCCCAATGATCGGCACGGAGGATTTCGCGTGTATTTTCGCGGGTGTTTTCGCGGATTCTCTCTGGTGTGGGCCGCGCAGACCGGGCACACTGATATTCAGAAGCCGCGCAGACTTTGGCGGCCTCTCACGTTCCTGAATTGGAGGGGAATCCAATGTTGTCACCGGTATCATTGCGGGCGCCACAGCGACGCCCGTCCTCTGGACTCCGCGCGCGCCGGCTCGCGCCCGCGGCCCTGACGCTCGTAGGCGCGCTGGTCATCCTGGCCGGATGCGCGAGCGGGAATTCGACGGCCAAGACGGGCAATACGACAGGCAAAACCGGCGGTACGACCTCACCGACGGCCACCACCGCGTCCGCCGCGCCCACAGCGACACCGCTCTCCGCGGTCCCGCAGATCACGCTGGCCTACTGCCAGGGGCTGGTGAGCCTCTCGGATGTGAACAACGTCATGAAGCCGTCGTCGCCAGCCAGCAACATTGTGCCGGATAATGCGCGCCCGGGCGGCTCGTGCAGCTATACTTCAGGCGCAGGCGGCTTAGATTTCACCCTCTACTTCCAGCCGTTCCCTGTGGGCACGTCGCTCAACGCAATTGCCCAGCAGGCATGGCAGCAGGCAGCGACGAACAACAAGCTCCCCGCTGGTGTGAACATTACGATCACGCCCCTGAGCGGCATCGGCGATCAGGCCATCTATGCGGCGTTCTCCGGCACGATCCAGGGCATTTCGGGGTATTACGACGCCCTGTACACGACGAAGGGTAGTGTCGCCCTTTCGTGCTTCAACTTCGGCATCGGTTCGACGGCGACGACGCCGCAGCAGCCGGCGCTGACGCAGCTCTGCACGCAGGCGGTCGGCCGGATGTAGGGAGGACCTCACCCCTCGACCCCTCCCCTTCGCGAGGGGAGGGGAGCCAGCGATGCGACGTTACGGCTGCGCTGACCACTGCCCCAGCACAAGCACAACCGCTAAGGCGTGTGCTACCATGACCGCATGAGCACGTATCAGACCGATTCCCGCGTGGACGACTACATCAATGCGCTGCCCGACTGGCAGGCCGAGATCTGCCGTCGCGCGCGGGACCTCGCGCACGCCGCCGACCCCGAGGTGACAGAGACCATCAAGCGCACGAGACAGCCCTACTTCACCCTGAATGGCAATATCTGCGCGCTGCTGGCAGCCAGGGACCATGTCAATATCTTCGTCTATGACCCCATCGCGCCCGATCCCGAGGGCATCATCAACCAGGGGCAGGGCAACCTGACCGCGCGAGCGATTCAGGTTCGGCAGGGTGATACGCTCAATGAGCGCGCCTTGCTAAACTTGTTGCGGGCCGTGATCGCCAACAACCGCGCGGGCGGCTGGCGCAAGTTGCGGGGCGGCCCGTAGCCGCCGCTGAATTCGGAAGGCGATTGAGAGGTATGATGGAGTCCACGCTCCTGGGCGACATGCTCAGCCTTGAGGTAATCCAATCGCTCGCCTTGCCCTCGAATCTGCGCTACGGCACCGCCATCTACACGCGCGGCGCTGTCGAGCGTATTTCGTCACGTCCCGATAGCGTTGAGGCATGGGTCGGCGGCTTGGATGGGCCGGTAGCCGAAGGTGGTGGATCGCGCCGGCGTACACAACTCACGTCCACGCCGGAGGGCCTCGCCTGGCGCTGTAGCGGCAACCCAAAACACCATCAAATCTTCTGCAAGCACTGTGTCGCGTTGGCGCTGACGATCATTCATCCTCAGCGGTGAGCGCGATCCTAGGCGTTGTGTATCCGTCCGGCTCCGCTGTCCGGCCTTTCGCGTTGGAGGAGGGCGACCGTGTCGCGGATCAGGTCGTACGGAATCGGCTTGTCCAGCGGGAACTGAACAGTGCTCTTGACGCGCTTGTACTGCGCGATGCGTTGTTGGTAGGCGTCATCGCCGGCCGGCAGCGGATAGAGCGAAATGTGGCGCTTCCAGCCGGCGAAGAAGACGAGATGCTTGCCCGCGAGATCGAACGTCGGGATGCCGTAGCTCATGGTCTCGACGGCCTCTGGCGCCGCCTCGCGTATCGTCGCTCTCACTCGTGTGAGGTTGGCCTGGACGTGCGCGGGAAAGCCGCTGATGTAGGCGTCAACCGTCGTGATGAGCTGTTTGTTTGCCATTGGTATGCCGCCTTCCTTTTTTGATCCGCTGGCAGTCAGAATGGCGTGATGGTAGGCCACCAACAAGGTTGCCAGCGTTGTCTGTGTGGTCAGTATAGCCATTGTGTCGTGAGTGAACGTACTTCGGGGTATGATTGGACTGATAAGGCAACTGACCGGCGCGGACGAGGCCGATAGATGTGGCTTTTCTTTCGCGCGGCTCAGGCTGCATAGACGGGGTGGTGTGGCTACGGGCGCCGACAGGCAGATCTGGTGAATGGAGATTTCCTATGTCAGAATCAGTAGTCTCAGCCTTTGAGCAGATCAAGCACTCTGATGAGCAGGGCGAGTATTGGCTCGCACGCGAGCTTGGGAAGTTGCTCGGATATCAGGAGTGGCGCAACTTCCTTGGGGTCATTCATGAAGCGATTGAAGTCTGTAAAGTTCAAGGTGGCGGCGCGGAAAGTTTTTTTGTTGCTATCAGCAAAAAACCTATCGGCAGGGGCCGGCCCAGCGCCGAATACGATTACCGCCTGACCCGGCACGCCTGCTACCTTGTTGCTGAGAGCGCCGACGGCCGCAAAGAAGAGGTGGCGCTGGCAAAAATATACTTTGCGCTCACCACAGAGCGATACGAATTGCTCGCGCAGACTGAGGAAGAGAGGTTGCGTGTTGAGCACCGCCAGCGCCTGCTCCGCGAAAACGCAGACCTGGCTCTGAGGGCACGTGAGGCCGGCGCTATGACCTCACAAGAGTTCGCAGCCTTCTTCAACGCGGGCTATCGTGGCCTCTACCATGAGACTCAACAGCAGATACGCGAGCGCAAGGGGCTCAAACGCGGGCACGACATCAGCGACTACATGGGCAGCCTGGAGACGGCAGCGAACATCTTCCGGTCGGCGCTGGCCACACAGATGATGGACGATCGTGGCGTCGGCACCTTGCCGAGAGCGAATGCGACGCATCACGAAGCCGGCGATTCCGTGCGGGCGGTTCTCCTCAGCAAGGGCATTGTGCCCGAGGAGCTGCCTACACCCCACAAGAGTTTTCAGCAACTCCTACGTGAGGAGGAGGCGCGCCAACGCATTCTGACTGAAGAGCGTTTAGGCCTCTGGAGCGGTATCGAAGGGAGCGAACGGGATAGCACCGGCTCGTAGTGGCTGCGGGAGGATCAATGATGACGATCACTTCCGGTTCGATCACCCGCCGGAAGGCAAAGCCATTGAAAAGTAGTGGTCGGGGTGGCCGGATTCGAACCGGCGACCTCATGCTCCCAAAGCATGCGCGCTAACCAACTGCGCTACACCCCGTCTGAGGACGCACGTAGTATAGGCACGCGCCGCTCCCGGCGTCAAGCGAGCGTGCCGGGCGAGCAGGCTTGCGACAGCGCAGATGAGTGATACGCTCCTATATAGTCTGTCATGTGTGGTACTGGGAGGAGCACACCAATGACTGATGCGATCGAGGCTTTTCTCGCCGCCTATCCGCCGGAGGTGCGCGCGATTGCCTTGTATCTTCGCGCGGCCATAATGCGCGCTCGGCCCGATGCGAAGGAAGCGCTGTATGCCAAGCACAATCACTTCGACTACTCACTGAGCGGACAAATGCGTGAAGGAGTCATCTACGTCTGCCCCACGAAGGACTACGTGCGCCTAGGCTTCTATTATGGCGGGAGCCTGGACGATCCCGCGCGACTGCTCGTGGGGGAGGGGAAACGCTTGCGTCACGTGAAGGCGCATACGCTGGAGGATGCCCAGCGGCCGGAGATACATGCGTTGGTGCGCGAGGCGTGGGAGAAGGCGCCCTGGTAGGCGCAAGTCTCGCTCAGCAGCGGCGATCGGTCATGTCATGCAGCCGCGCCTGCTATACTCTACACGGCGAGGCCCGTTTGAGCAGCCGCCGTTCTGTGCGACACTGTCACGAGTGACGACGCGCGACATCCCCGACGAGGTAGAGGAGGCAACGATGCCGGACGAATACATCCTGATCGAGCGCGACGAGCCGATCGCTGTCGCGACCATTAACCGCCCCGACAAGCTGAACGCGCTCAACTGGGCGCTGGTCGCCGAACTTGCGGGCAAGCTGGAGGCGCTGGACCGCGATGAGGCGATCCGCTGCGTCGTGCTCACCGGCGCGGGCAACCGCGCATTTGCCGCCGGCGCGGATATCGCGGAGATGGCGGGCGCGGGCGCCATCACGATGGCGACGGGCAGCTTCGAGAGCTGGGATCGCATTCGCCGTGTCAAGACGCCTCTGATCGCCGCGGTTGGCGGCTTCGCGCTGGGGGGCGGCAACGAGCTCGCCATGCACTGCGACATCATCATCGCCAGCGACAAGGCGCAGTTCGGCCAGCCGGAGATCCTGATCGGCGTCATGCCCGGCGCCGGCGGCACGCAACGGCTCACCCAGACCATCGGCAAGTATCGCGCGATGGAGCTCTGCCTGACTGGCCGGCGCGCGACGGCGCAAGAGATGTTCGAGTGGGGTCTCATCAACCGCGTCGTGCCGGATGGGCAGCACCTGGACGAGGCCAAAACGCTGGCGCGGGACATAGCCAAGCAGGCGCCACTGGCCACCCGCTTCATCAAAGAGGCCGTGCTGAAATCCTTCGAGATGCCGCTCGAAGATGGGCTGATCTATGAGAAGCGGCTCTTCGCGCTGCTCTTCGCCAGCGAAGACCAGAAGGAAGGCATGCGCGCTTTCCTCGCGAAAGAGCCGCCGAACTTCAAGGGGCGCTAACCATGCAAGACGCTGTCATCCTCTCCGCCGTCCGCACACCCATCGGCAAGTACGCCGGCGCGCTCAAAGACGCGCGGCCCGACGATCTGGCGGCGCTTGCCATCGCGGAGGCGGTGCGCCGGGCGGGTGTCGCCACAGAGGACATCGAAGACGTGGCGATGGGCTGCGCGAATCAGGCGGGCGAGGACAATCGCAATGTCGCGCGGATGGCGCTGCTGCTGGCGGGGCTACCGGTCGAGGTTGCCGGCCAGACGGTGAACCGGCTCTGCGGCTCCGGGATGCAGGCCGTCGCTTCCGCGGCGCACGCCATCCAGGCCGGCGAGGCAGAGGTGTTCGTCGCGGGCGGCGTGGAGAGCATGACCCGCGCGCCCTATGCGCTGGGCAAGCCGGAGACCGCCTTTGGGCGCGGCGCGATGACGCTGCAAGACACGACGCTGGGCTGGCGCTTCGTCAATCCGCGGCTGGCTGAGATGCACCACCCCTACAGCATGGGGGAGACAGCGGAGAACGTCGCCGAGCGGTATTCTGTGAGCCGCGAGGAGCAGGACGCCTTCGCGCTGGAGAGCAACCGCCGCGCCGTCGCCGCCATCGAGGGCGGGCGCTTCCGCGACGAGATTGTGCCCGTCGAGGTTCCCGCCGGCAAGGGCGAGACCGCGCGTGTTGACACGGATGAGCAGCCGCGCCGCGATTCCAGCATGGAGAAGCTAGCCAAGCTGAAGCCGGTCTTTCGCAAGGGCGGCACGGTGACGGCCGGCAACTCATCGGGGATCAACGACGGGGCGGCGGCGCTCGTCCTCTCATCGCGCGGCTATGCGGAGGCGCATGGCCACCGGCCACGAGCGCGCTTCGTCAGCGCCGCCGTCGCGGGTGTGGACCCGGCCTACATGGGACTGGGGCCAATCTACGCGACGCGCAAAGTCCTCAAGCGCGCTGGTCTCACCGTGGCCGACCTCGACCTTGTGGAACTCAATGAGGCGTTCGCCGCGCAGTCGCTCCCCTGCATCCGCGAGCTGGGGCTGGACCCGGCGAAGGTGAACGTGAACGGAGGCGCCATCGCGCTGGGCCATCCCCTCGGCTGCTCCGGGGCGCGCATTCTGACGACGCTGCTCTACGAGTTGGAGCGGCGCGGCGGCCGCTACGGCCTGGCGACGATGTGCATCGGCGTGGGCCAGGGCATCGCGACGATCATCGAGCGGCTGTAGAGTTCGCGTACACTAAACCCCCCTCTCCTGTGGGAGAGGGGGCCGGGGGTGAGGTTCTGCCTACAGATACACGTTCGGCGCGAACTGGTGGATCAGGTTCGGAATCGCCGGGCCAAGCACGACGATGAAGATTGGCGGGAAGATCAGGAACGCCATTGGGAACAACATCTTGATCGGCGCCTGGTGGGCTAGCGTCTCGGCGTGCTGGCGGCGGCGCACGCGCATCTCAACGGACTGGATGCGCAGCACATTCGCGATGCTCGCGCCAAGCTGCTCGGCCTGGATGATGGCGGAGATGAACGCGCTCAGATCATCTACGCCGGTCCGCTCGACCATCGCGCGCAGGGCGTCGCGCCGGGCGATGCCGATGCGCATCTCCTGGATCACGCGGCCAAACTCGCGGGTGAGCGCGTTATCGGACTTCTGCACGACGCGGGCGAGGGCCAGGTCGAAGCCAAGGCCAGCCTCCACGCTGATGGTGAGCAGGTCAATGGCGTCCGGGAGGGCGCGCTGTACCTGATCCTTGCGTTGCGTGATCTTGCCGCGGACCCACAGGTCGGGCAACATGTATGCGAGCCCGCCAACGATGAGGAGGATGAGGAGCAGGGCGACGGTTGACGCGCCGGTCTTCACGCCGATGGTCACGGCGAGCGCCGCGCTGATCAGCACCGCCAGGCCGCGGACGCCCATGAAGTCGGAGACCTGCATCTGGTTGGAGAGGCCGGCGTACATCAGCTTCTTCTGCGTGCCTTCCATCACACCAGCCGGTGTGAGGCGCACAATGATCTTGGAGAGCTGACTCGCGACCGGCTTGAAAACGCGCTCTACGAAAGGCGCTTGCAGCTCGATGTCGTCAATCGTGCGCGCGCGCTTGGTGGCGTCGTTCAGGCGCCGGCCGATGGGGTCGTCGCGCGAGGGAAAGGCCGCGCCGAGCACGGCCAGCAACACGCCGAAGAATGCCAGGAATCCCGCGATGGCCGGCATCAAGGGCCTCAGAGTCGAGAGCATGACGGCAACTCCTTATACCTTGATGTTGACGATCTTACGGATCGCCAGGAAGCCGCAGAAGATCATTATCAGGCTACAGCTGAGCATCGTCCAGCCGCACCAGTGCGTCGTTTTGAAGACGCCAAGCATGTACGACGGGTTCATCACTCCGAGCAGCAGCGATAGCGCGACCGGCAGCAACGCGATGATGTACCCCGAATACGCCTGCTGCGCCGTCAACACCTTGATTTCGCCGACCAGCTTCACGCGCTCGCGGATGGTGTTGGCGATGGTCTCCATCACCTCGACGAGGTTGCCACCTACCTCACGCTGCACATTGATCGCGGTGACGAGTAGTTCGAGGTCTTCGGACTGCATGCGCTCGACGAGATTCGAGAGCGCCTCCTCCGGTGAGAGGCCAAGGCCGACCTCGCGCACGACGCGGTCGAACTCGCCGGAGATCGGCTGCGGGCCTTCGCGCGCGACCAGCTCCATCGCCTGCAAGAGCGCATAGCCAGATCGAAGCGCGCCCGACATCAGACTGATGATGTCCGAGAGCTGGCCGTTGAACTTGGCCTGGCGCTTGCGCTTGCGGCGGCGCACATAGATGCGCGGGCCATAGTAGCCGGCGGCCAGCAGCACCGCGCCCAGCAGGACGCGCCCACCGACCGGAATGGCGAAGCCGACAAGCGCGCCGACGCTGGCGAGCACCAGCGACAGCACCGTAAACTCGCCGACGGTGATCTTCAGGTCCGCGCGCGCGAGGTCGCGGGCGAGCGTCACGGCGTAGCTTTTGGCGTTGGGGTCGCCGTCCACAGGAACGGCGGGCGTGCGGCGGCGGCGTTTCTTCGCGGCTTTCGGCTCGGCGGCGGTTCCCGGTATGGGGCTCGCGAACACTTCCAGGCGCTTGGACATGCGTGTGGTCTGGCCGTCCAGCGCGCGCTGCATGCCCACGAAGAGCAGCGCCACGCCGCCGCCGGCCATCACGCCGAGCAGCAGGGCGCCGCCGCTGTTCATGATGCCGCTACTGGCCAGCACCGGACCGACCGCTAGAAGATCCACCATACCCCCGCCCCTCCTCATGGGCATCCACCCTGGATGTTACCCGCGCCAATTCCCATCGCCATAGCCGAAGACCGCGGGCGGCAGGTGAATGTTCGCCAATTCAAACCGCTCCACGAAGCTGGGACGAATACCGGTCGGTCGTAGCCTCCCCTGTACACGGCCATTCTCGATGCCGGTCTGCTCGAAGACGAAGAGATCCTGCATCGTGATGATATCGCCCTCCATCCGCAGCACCTCGCTGATGTAGGTGACTTTGCGGCTGCCGTCCTTCATGCGCTCCTGATGCACGATCAGGTGAATCGCGCTGGCGATCTGCTCGCGGATGGCGCGCAGTGGGAGGTCCATACCCGCCATAAGCACCAACGTTTCCAGACGGCTGATCGTATCGCGTGGGCTGTTGGAGTGGACCGTCGTCATCGAATTGCTGGTGAGCAGGCAGTCGGCGGCGAAATTGTGCGGCAGCAAGCCGCTGTGATGTTCTTCAGAAACTTGCAGATCGTAGGCGTAGCCATCATAGTCCACCGGCTCAATAGCCTTGACGCGCTCCCAGCGAAGGTCCGCGCGGGCCAGCAGCAGCAGGTCGTCGCAGGCGACGCCGAGCTCTTGCAGCGCGAGACAGAGGCGCTCGAGCCGGCCAGGCGTCGGCATGCGCAACCCGCGATAGTACGCGGAGATGAGGCCCTGTGAGCAGCCCGTCCGCGCCGCGAGGGCCCGTTGGCTGACGCCGAGCGCGCGCGCCTCATCCAGATACGCCTTCAAGCGCGTCGCGCAGGGAATCACGTCAGTGTTCGGATTGGCGGCGACGGTTTCCAGGCGGTCACAGAGCGCATGTAGGTTCGCGCGCTTGCGTTCGTGGCGAATTGGAATGCGCTCGCGGAAACGCTGAATGGCGGCGCGACCGGTGATGTACAGGTCCCACGTCGGCTCGATGGAGCGGCTCGGCTGATTGCGACGCGACCAGCACGAGATGCCTTCGATCAGCAGGGCCTCGCGGGCGAACGCGAGGTACTCGCGATTGCAGCTCGATAGAACGAGCGCGTCGCGCGTGCCGTGCTCGGTCATGCCAACGTGGCCCTCGGCGTCGAAGAATCCGGCCAGGAAGGCGCGCGGTGAACGCGCCAGCGGACTCCATTTCAGACGTGTCTGCCGGTCGCGACCACCGATCGGCAGCGCATAGGCGTCCGCGACAGCCGTTGCGGTGGCGGTGTCGTTGCACATGAGCTGGTGGCAGCGTGTGTCATCGGCGGTATTGCCATACCGGCGCACGACGGCGTCCGGGCCGAATCGCCCGGCGAGATGGCGCTCGAAGGCGTCAGCGATGCCGGAGTCGTCAATGCTGAGCGAGACGAACTGCGCGCGGCGCCCCAGTGGACCCATGTGGCCGCTGATGCTGCCGTCGCCAGTGAGCATGCCCGCCCAGTAGCTATCCTCGTCATTGTCAGTGGTGGACGCTGTGTCGTTCCAGAGCACATGGCGCGGAGCCGCGAGCCAATCGCCGACGCGCACTTGTTCCGCCGGCACATACTCGACACGATCGCGCAACGCGTACAGTGGATGCTCCGGCGAGACGGTATGCTCGATGCCGGAGGCCGTGCGGAACCGAAGCATCGTTCCCATATAGCGACTGCGAAGCGCGTATACGACCGGCGTCGCCTCGGACTTGCCGTTCACGGTGACGCTCGTGGCCGCGGCGGCGCGCTCGCGGGGCAGCATGATGTACTCGACGCGCGTGCCGTGCTGGTCGCGCTCTTCCACCCGTTCTGGATACGCGGCAATCAGTTCGTCCACATATTCGCCGACCCGGCGCGTGCCGTCCGTGAAGTGAACGCGCGCGTCCGCGACCAGCCGGCCCTCGTGGCCCGTGTTCATCGCTTGAAGCATGTCCAGCGCCTCGCCGCCACGACACTCACCGACGACGATGCGGTCGGGGCGCATACGCAGGGCGTTGGCAACGAGGTCGCGGATGCTGATACGGCCCTTGCCTTCAATGTTGGCGGGCCGGCTCTCCAGCGGAATCACGTGCTCCTGCCGAAGCTGCAATTCGGCGGCGTCCTCGATGGTGATGATGCGCTCGTCATTTGGGATGAAGCTGGAGAGCACATTGAGCAGGGTTGTCTTGCCGCTGCCGGTGCCGCCGGAGACGATGACGTTGAGCTGCACCTGCACGCAGGCCTTCAGGAACTCGACCATCGCCGGTGTGATCGAACCAAAGCGGACCAGATCCTCCGGCTGCAAAGGCGTCTTGGAGAACTTACGGATGGTGATAACCGGCCCCATCAGCGAGATTGGCGGAATCACCGCGTTGACGCGCGAGCCATCTGGCAGGCGGGCGTCCACATATGGCTGCGACTCGTCACAGCGCCGGCCCAGTGGCGAGATGATGCGGTCAATGACGCGCATCACATGCTCGTCGTCCTTGAACTTGATGTCCGTGCGGTACAGGCGGCCGTGCTGCTCGACATAGACCAGACGCGCTCCGTTGACCATGATTTCCGTAACGGAGTCGTCTTTCAGGAGTGGCTCGATGGGACCGAAGCCGAGAATCTCCGCCGTGATCGCCTCGAAGAGTCGGTTGCGATCCTGGCGAGTCAGGCTGATGCTCTGCTGGTCGAGGATGCGATTGAAATGCTCCTCGATGGTTCGGCGCACCTGGGCAGTCTGGCTCAGATCCATCTTCGGATCGAGCTCGGCGATCAGCGCGATCTGCACCTTGCGTTTGAGGTCATAGAAGCTCTGCTCCTTGGCTGACCCAAGCGCGTTCTGGGCGCCGAGGCCGCCGCGTGGGGAGAGGTCCGCTGGGGAGCCGAAATGTCCATTGGCGCCGCCGCCCAGGGGGCCGCTGTTGTTTCCCATGCCGCCGAAGGAGTTGCCCGGATTGCCGTTGATGTGGCCGCTGCGGCCACCCCGCATATTGTCCGCGCCGTGGTTGTCCATTCCCTGAGACGAGTCTTCAAAGCGTTTTAACAGACTCACAGCCGCCCCCCTGCCTGTGCCTCACGAAGCCGAACTACCGGACGCTGCGCGAGACAGACGCATGTCTCACGCCAACGCTGAGTCAAACTGCACACCTTGCAATACGCACCACTATATCGAGGAGGCCGCTGTTGGTCAAGATGACAGGACCAGCCGGCCGCTGGCGAAGCGTCAGCGACCCCAACGCTTCTTTTCACCGCCACCGCCGCCGCCACCGGGCGTCGGGTCAAGCGTGACGACCCGTTGCACCAGCGTCTGCACCGCCTTGGTAATCGGCGCGTTCTTATGCGAGAGGACGAACGGCACGCCACGATTTACCGACGTGACGACCAGCCCCTCATCTTCCGGTATCTGCGAAAGGAAGTGCTGGCGTAGGCGCGTCTCCACGTGGCGTGGCTGGATGCCGTAGATGTGATCTACGCGGTTGCAGATCAGCCTGACCTTGGATTTGGAGTAGCTCAGCCGGTCCATGACCTCAAAGAACTGGGTGACGCGGTTGATCGTCGTGACCTCTAGAGTCGTGACCAAGAGGATCACATCCGCCATATCCAGCATGGTGAGGGTCGCCTCGGAGAAGGACGTGTCCGTGTCTATCACGAGGTAGTCGAAATGTTCGCGCAGCTCGACGAGGATCGCCTTCATCGCGTCTGAGTCGAAGCGCTCGGCGGACCCTGGGTCAATGGGCGCGCGGAGCAATCCGATGCCCGAGGCTTCGTGGGTGGCGACGGCGCTGTTGATAAGCTCCTGATCCAGGGAGCCTGCCTCGCGCAGGTCGTCAATGGTGTTCGGCACGTTGAGATTCAGCAGCACATGCGCGTCGCCTGATTGCAGGTTGCCGTCAACGAGCACGACACGCTTGTTCGTTTCCTTCTTCAGGCAGATCGCAAAGTTCGCGGCGAGCACGCTGCGGCCGACGCCACCCTTCGGACTATAGACCGCGATGATTTTGCGCAGGCGCGGCTCTCCGCCCGGCTCGCGCATGACGGGGCCACGAGGCCCCGGTCCCGGATCCCCGACGGGCACAGTCACCGCGGCGGCGGCGCGCACCGTATTGATGAGATCGTCGCTGGTGAACGGTTTGATGAGATAGCCGCGCGCGCCGACGATCATGGCCCGTGTCATGTACTCCGGCTCGGCCTGCACGGACATCATCACGACTTTGCTCATCGGCGCCTTGCGGGTGATCTGTTCCGTTGCCTGCAAGCCGTCCATGTCGCGCAGGTTGATGTCCATCAGCACCACATCCGGGCGCAGTTGCTCGACCTTGGCGATGGCGTCGCGACCGCCCGTGGCCACCCCAATGACCTGGATGTCGCGCTCGAAATGCAACAGTTTCGTCACATTCTGCGCCATATCCGGCATGTCATCCACAATCAGCAAGCGGATTCGGCCTGAACCGCGCGCATCCGGCGGCTGCATCATGTACATTTCTCCACGGGATCGGCCGGCGTCCGGCGTCGGCAGGATAGGACAACGAGTGGACTCGCGGTGTTCCCCGCTGGGCTGCTCTCTGGCTGCGTCATGCGCGGAGCCAGAGGCGATCCACGCCAAGGGCGACCGTAGTATACCGCATCTTGGGGAACGCGGTAGGGTTGCCGGGAGGGTTCGTCCGCGCCCTCGCCTCCGTGGAGGCGAGGGGGACATTGCGTGCGAGGCCGGTTAGTACCCGAACGCCTTGACGACGTAGCTCGTGTCTACCTGCACCGTGGTGTCCGTCGCGGTGTCACCAGGCTTGCGAATGACGATTTCAAGCTTGCCGTTTTCCTTGAGGAACTTCAGCACCAGCGCGTCCTGGTGGGTCAGCACCACGTCAACGCTGCTGCCGGAGACGGCGTAGACATAGACGTTCTTGAGGGTCGTCTGCGTTTCGCACTTTTGTGGCGCGGTCGCATTCGTTGGATCCGCGAAGCAGAGCGACACCAGCACATCAATCGAGTCGCCAGTGGACGCGAGCGGTGTGCCGCTGGAGCCGCTGGAGGTGGTGAGCGCCAGATTCATGATCACGGACCCGTTGGGGAGCTGCGCGGGGTTCAGGTTCGTGATACTTCCCGGAGCGCCGGAGCCCAGCTTCACGAGGCGTTCGTCGTTGCTCCGCAGGATGTCGCCTCCGTAGAAGGTGCCGACGATGATTTTGTCGTTGAGGTCAATGTTGAGCTGGTCGGTATTGGAGAAGGTGTAGGCGCCTTGCGGCACGAAGTCGGCGTTGACCGACTTCTCCACGAAGGCGGTCGAGATGAGCATGTCGCTCGGGCTGGTTGGGCTGAGCGAGAGGATGGTGCCCGCGGGAATGTCTTTTATCGCCACCACGACTGTCACCGTCTGCGCGGTGGTGGTCGTCGCGGAGCTGACGATGTAGATGACGATTGCGCCGGCGGCCAGCGCCAACAACACGCCCAACAGCATGAGAGTCCGCCCACCGGAGGCGCGTGCGCGCGGCGGGCGACTTGGGTTAGCCATGACGAAAACCTCCTGCGACGTGCGACGCCACGGAGCGGAGACTCCGGCGTGTGAGCGCGCGGTGACTGGCGACGAGCAAAACGGAAAGGCGCGGTTCTGGGAGCGAACGCTTGGCGCTCCACGTTCCCAAGGACGCGCGTGATTGTGCGGTGACTACGGAGCAGGG
>DATEGV010000005.1:0-4131 GCA_035279925.1 Ktedonobacterales bacterium
TGCGGTCGGCTGCTGCGCCATGTCCGCTCCGCCGCCGCTGGACGGCTGACGCAGCCAATCCGGGAGCGCGGATTCGTCGAAGAGCTCGCGCGATGAGGAGCCGTATGACGGCGCGACGGGAGCCTGGCCAAGACCGCCGGAGCCGGGCGCCTGTCCATAACCGCCAGGCCCCGGCATCTGTCCATAACCGCCGGGACCCGGCATCTGTCCGTAGCCTCCTGGGGCCGGCGCTTGCCCGGCGCCGCCGTACCACGCCGGCTGCCCGTATTCTTGGGGCTGCGCGCCGCCGTAGCCGCCGGAGCCGTTTGCCCGCGGACTGCCGGGGATGGGACCAAGCGCGCCAGAACTTGCCTGCGCCAACCAATCCGGGAGGGCGTCGTTATTGACGAGACTGCTCGCCGAGAAAGAGCCATTGCCGCCGTTGAGCTGCCCGCTGGGGTACGGCGACGCGGGCGCCTGCCACTGGCCGCCTCCAAAAGGGGCCGCGCCGTTGGGTTGCCCCGCCTGGGCTGTGGGAACGAGATACGCGCCACAGGTCGGGCATGTGGAGGCGCCGGGATAGATCGGCTGGCCACATCGCGTGCAGTTCGTCACGCTTCTTCTCTCTTTCGAGCATCCCCCGGCCACCATGCCCAGCACAGTGATTTTCCCGATTTCCCCAGGCCGCGACGCCCGCCGCGCGTGAGGAAAGGAGACAGCCTACCAGGATGGACGCACAATTCGAGGGCCAGTGTACCACCCTCCTCCAGGGACCGCAACCACGGCGGGACGAGCGGCGATTATGCAATTGCGCTTCCTTGACCACTTTACTTCTCCGACAGACCCTGTTATCATGGGGTCAGCAAGTGAGCGAGATGGCGGGCACGGCCCACACACCGCCAGCGGAGACGCGCCGAGCGGCGCGATGAGGGTCGCGCGCCCACCCAGCTCAAAGGGAGGATTCTATGGCAACTCGACAGCGCAAATCAGTCGTCGCGGAGGCTGTCAAAGCGCCGGAGGCCGAGGAGCCGAAGCGCAAGCGGGGTCCGCGCGCGGGGTCCGAGAACGCGCGTCGTGGGGGCATGGCCGTGCGCGAGAAGTACGGCCCGGAGTTCTTCGCGAAGATCGGCTCGAAGGGTGGACGAACGGTTCGCGAGCGCCGTGGGCCGGAGTTCTATGCGTCCATCGGCAAGCTGGGCGGCCAGACAACTCGCGAACATCTGGGCGTCGGCCACTACGAGCGCATCGGTCGGCTCGGCGGTCTGCGGGCGCGCAAGCGCGAAGCGGCGCTGGCGGCGGAGAAAGCCGGCAAGAAAGACTCCTAAACCCGCGAAAACGCCTTGCCATGATTGACGCGGGCGCGCGTCTGCTCGACGATCAAGGTGACGACACGCTCCCGAGCGGTCCACCGCGCGGAGATGCGCGCGGGATCGAGCCGGTGCGCGCGCACGATCTGACGCAACGCCGCCAGGTCGAGCGTGTCGAGCCGCGCCCGCAGGCCGGACTCGCCCCCCGCGCGCAGTAGCGGGAACGGGTCAACGGCCACGTCGGCTGGCGTCGCTGTTCGCGCCGAACGTGACGCGCGCCCTTTCCCCCGCGCGGGCGCGTCGCCGTCACCGGTCGCGCTCGTCAGCAGGCCCGATTCCGCCAGCAGCGTATGCAGTGTGGCGGCGAGCGTCTCGTCGCGCTCCGCCTGGTCGGCAAGCCGGCGCAGGAATGTGGCGACCGCCCGCCGCTGCTCGGGCGTCGCGTCACGGCTATCGGACGACACAGGTCAGATACTCCCGGGTGAGCATGCTCAACTCCTCATATGGGCCGCCATTGCCGTACTTCTGCTGGAGCGTGTTGACGGGCGCCATCACGTTCGCTGCCTCGGCGATGCGGGTGGATTCCGGCACGACCGTCTGAAAAACCGGCGGGAAACGCCGCTCCACGAAATCCTCACGCAGCCGCCGCTCCATCTCATTGTGTAGAATCGTCTGCGCGCGCATCTTCGAGATGACGATGCCCAGCGCGCGGATGTTGCGCTTGGTGCAGCGCCCGAAGTGCTCGACGCGGTCGAGAATCGGCGGGATGCCGAGCACGGAGAGGATGTCTGGGACGACCGGCACGATGTAGGAATCGGAGATCGCGAGGCCATTGAGCGTGACGACGCCGAGCGCGGGCGGGCAGTCTATCAGCACGTGATCGTAGTACGGCAGATATTCCTTGAGCGCGTCGCGCAGCGCGAACAAGGGTCCGCGCTCATACGTCTCCAGATCGGTGATCTGCGTCACGCGGTCCTGCACCTTGATGAGCCGCAGACTGGACGGCAACAGATCGAGGCCCTTCACGCCGCCGCCCACATTCGAGACGTCGCGCACGATGGCGGCGTCGGCGTCGAATCGGCGCGAGCCTTTCACTTGATCGGCAAAGAGCTGGTAGAGCGTGCGACCGTTGTCGTCGCGGCTCTTCCACTCGTCCTCAGAGATCAGGCAGACGGTAGCGTTCGTCTGCGGGTCCAGGTCAATCACGAGCACACGCTTCTGGTGTTCCAGCGCGAGAAAGTGCGCCAGCGCGAGGGTGATGGTGGTCTTGCCGACGCCGCCTTTCAGGTTGATGACGCTGGTGACGTAGGGCACTCCGGGTATCCTTTCCATTGCAACGACACCGGAGACCGCGAGCCGCCGGGGGTCCGCGGGCATCGTACCTGCCGGGCGCGTCTTGGGCAAGGGGCCTATTCTGGCTATGCCATCCGCCGCGCGAAGGGTGGGAAGCGGGACATGAGAGGGAGGGTACGGTTCACACAGAGTCAAAGGGAGGTGAAGTGGAGTCACACAGAGGAGGTGAGGGGGAACGGCTAGCCGCTAGCCACGGGTGGCCAGCTCTTGGCGTCCGGGGGTGGGATGACTCCGCCACTGTCGTCGGAGAGCAGTTCCATGACAGAGCCGTACTGTGGGCCGCTGCTGCTCGACTGGACTGCCCAAGGAGCGACTAGGCCGAGCGCTGAGATGGTGTACGATTCCGGCAAACCGTCGCAGGTAACATCCATTGTCTCGACGAGAATCCCGCGCCAGGTAAACGCCAGGTGGTAGTGCCAATTCTGGCCGCCGTAGAGTATACCGCCTCCCACGGACCAGTCGAACGGTGAGACAACTTTCGTCTCGTCGTTGAGTATGTGCTCCGCGTCGGCGGTCAGAGAGCGTCCGAACGTCTGCTGATAAATGACGCTACCTTCAATGCCATCCTGTCTAAGCGCCGATCGCGTCACGGTCACGGTCAAGTGGTCGGCGCTTCGTATCGCTACCTCACGCAGACCCCAGTAGATCCCTCCAAGGCACACCATCAGCGCTAGAGCTGCTAGCAGCATGCGCGTCCGGCGCCGCATCCCACGATACCATTCTGCTATCCGCTTCATACCCGCCACTCTCGATCCTCCGCAAGCCATCCTACCAGAGAAAGGGTGTTTTGGCGAGCGTCTGCGGTGAGGTAAGCGAAGTGTCAGGAAGCGGCCTCCACCGTGCGCACCGAGGCGGCCAGCCCCGCCATCCCCAGCGCGCAGGCGACAGTGAGCCAGAGCGCGAGCGCCGTGTTGGCGCCCAGCAACACTCCTTGCAGCGCGGGGAGCGCCGCCGCACCGGCCTGCCCCGTTGTGAAGACGGCCGCCAGTCGTGGCCCGTCCGACCCATCCGCGCCGCCTTTGCCCGCCGCCAGCGACATCGTCATTGGCAGGATCGGCGCGAACGCCAGCCCGACCAGCGCGCAGCAGGCAATCGCGGGGAGCATGTGCGCGCCGACAACCACCAGTAGGGCGGCCGCTAGTCCTGCCGTCAACGCGCCGAGTGCGATCAGGCGCCGAGGGGCGGCTCCGCGTCGCAGCAGCAGAACCGTGAGCACGCCGCCCACCGCCTGACTGAGCCAGTACGCCGAAGCGGCGGGGGCAAGCCGCGCCGGGGGGAGATGCGTCATCGCCGCGAGGATGCTGATAATCCAGCCGCCAAAGCCGATCTGCGCGCCCAGGTACAGGCCGGCGAGCGCCATGAGCACGCGCAGGTTGCCGTCGCGCAGCAGCGAGAGACCCGACAGGCGCAGGGTAGACGGACGCCGCCGAGCCGAGACCGCCGTCGGCAGCCCCCGGAGCAGCGGAAAGACCGGTGAGACCAGCACCGCCGC
>DATEGV010000006.1:0-7110 GCA_035279925.1 Ktedonobacterales bacterium
CTGCCGTTCTTGATAGCCGCGAGCGTGTATGGGGTCGGCGCGTGGTATCGGCGCCGCGTGCGCCACGAACGGGGCGACGCGCCCACGCCGCGCCCCGAGCCGCCGGTAGGCGCGCGCTCACGCCCGCGAGCCCTCGCCCGCCGCGCGCGCTGGCTGTGCCGGTACATCTACCATCTGTGGGACGTTGCGCTTGGCCGCATCCCAATCCCGTCGCGATTCATCGGCTCACTCGTCGTGATCTGGCTGCTCGTGACCGCGAACCTGAATCTCATCAACGCTGACCCGCGCTTCAATGCGTTTTGGCACTCGGGCGATGACCAGGCCGCCTCGCAGACCCAGATGGACGCGCTGCTGCGTGAGGTGCCGGATGACGCGACGGTGGCGGCCTCCGATTCCCTTGACCCGCACCTGAGCGACCGCTATACGATCTATCTCATGCCTGACCCGTATTCGTACCAGGCCGAGTACGTGGCCGTGGATGTGGAGAGCGCCACGCAGTATCACCAGGACGCCGACACCTACATGTTCAATGTGATGCTTGGCTCCGGACATTATGAGGTGCTGGGAACGGCCGGGGGGATCGTCCTGCTCCTGCGCACCGGGCCGCCGCTCGACGCATCGCAGCTCTGAGCGCGCCGCGCCGTGTACTCCGCTCGCAACCACGGACATCATCCAGAGTGGTCTGCGCCTGGAATGCTCCGCGCAAAAAAGAACGGGTATGGCTGTGGTTTTCGCTGACTTCGCGCTTCCCATGCTCGATATTCTCTTTCCGCCGCGCTGCCTCCACTGCAATCGCGCTGGTGGCGTCCTCTGCGCCCATTGCCTGGCGAGCGCAGAGCGCCCCGAGCCACCGCTCTGCGAACGATGTGGCCGCGACATGGCGACCGCGCGCGCCGGCAGCCTCTGCGCCGCGTGCGTCCACGATCCGTCGCCGCCCGACCTGGAGATGAGCCGCGCGGTGGCGATCCACGAGGGTGTCCCGCGCGAGGCCGTCCTGGCGCTCAAGTATCAGCGGCGACGCCGGCTCGCAGAGCCACTTGGCGACCTGATCGCGCTGTGGCTGCTGGCGGAGGGGTGGCCGGTGGACGCTATCGTGCCGGTGCCCTTGCACGCAACCCGCGAGCGTGCGCGCGGCTTCAATCAAGCGGAACTCATCGCGCGGCGCTGCGCCGGGCGACTGGGCGTTCGCTGCTGGAGTACGTTGCTACGCACCCGTGAGACGCCGCCACAGGTCGGCCTCACCGCCGCCGCGCGTCGCCTCAATGTCGCGGACGCCTTCGCGATGCGTGACCACCGTGAGGTAGCCGCGCTGGCGGGCAAGCGTGTCGTGCTTGTGGACGACGTGACCACCACCGGCAGCACCCTGCGCGCGGCGGCGTTCGCCCTGCGCGGCGCTCGGCCACAGTCCATCCGCGCCATCTGCGTCACACGACCCCGCTTCGAGGACGACGGCGCCGACGTGGCGGCCTCGGCGGCGCGGATACGGCGTAGCGCGCGGGCGCTCTCGTGATTCGCCAGGCGTTCGCCATCAGCGATGTCACCGTCGTGGTCGGGCTACTCGTCGTCTCCATGGCGGTGGCGCTGGCTTCGCGGCGCTTTCGCATCCCATACACCCTCGCGCTCGTGTTCGTCGGCCTGGCGCTGGGCTTCTTCGGCGCGCTGCCACACCTGCAACTCAGCCCGGACGCCGTGCTCTTCCTGTTTCTGCCCGCGCTGCTCTTCGAGGGATCGTGGACCGTGAACACCGAGGCGCTGGTCGCCGACTGGCTCGCCGTGCTTCTCCTCGCGCTTCCCGGTCTGCTGATCTCGCTCGCGGCGCTCACACTGATTCTCCACCTGGGGGCGGGCGTGCCGGTTCTCGTCGCGCTGCTGCTGGGCGCCATAGTCTCCCCGACCGACCCGGTCGCCGTCGTGAGTCTCTTACGACAGCTCAAGATGCCCACTCGGCTGCGCAGCGTCATCGAAGGGGAAAGCCTGTTCAACGACGGCGTCGGCGCTGCCGTCTTCGAGATCGTGCTGGGGCTGCTGCTCACTTCAAAGCATCTGCCCAACGAACTGACTGGACTCTCCACCCCGGTCATCGTCGTCAAGGCCGTCTGGCTCTTCATCGGCGGACCGCTGCTCGGCCTCGCCATCGGCTACATCCTCAGCCGGCTCGTGCGTCATGTGGACGATCACGTAATCGAGACGACGCTCACCTTTAGTGTCGCGTATGGCTCATACGTCCTGGGAACGGTGGTGGGAACGTCGGGACTACTCACCGTCGTCGCGGCGGCGCTCACGCTTGGCAGCTACGGGAGGCGCACGGGCATGAGCCGGCGCACCAAGTACGCCGTGGACGACATCTGGGAGTTCGTGGGCTATGTCGCCAACTCGATTCTCTTCCTGCTGCTCGGACACGAAATCGGGGCCACCAGTCTCGTTCATGACATCCCCGAAATCGCCTGGGCGGTCGTCGGGGTGTTTGTGGGCCGCGCGCTGATGATCTACCTGCTGCTGCCGGCGCACACGTTTGTGGCCACACGCTGGCGCCGACGGCGCGACGCGGAACGCGCGTCAGAGCCTCCGGGACCGCGGAGACCGGGGCGAATTGGCCAGCTCACGCCCATTCCCGTTCTTTGGCGACCACTCATCCTGCTCTCCGGGCTGCGCGGCGCGCTCTCGCTGGCCCTGGCGTTGAGCTTGCCAACGGATGTGCCGCAGCGGTCGCTCATTCAATTGACGGTCTACGGCGTCGTGCTCATCACGCTCCTCGGGCAGGGCATCGGGCTGCGCGTGCTCCTGCCGCGCTGGCCGAAGGTGGAGTCGCGCCGGACTGAGAACCGCGCCGCTATGCTATAATCGGACGGCGCGGCTTCGGGCCAACACGGAAAGGACCATCACGTTGACAACACCGGCGACTGGCCGCCCCACCTCTGGCGAGCTTGCTCCGAACTACTTCATCCACACCTGCGCGAACGGTCTGCAACTTGTCGGTCAACGTATGCCAAGCTTGGCGTCGGTCACCTTTGGGATCCAGTTCGCCGCCGGCATGCGCGAAGAGCCAGACGAAACGCTCGGTCTCACTCATCTGCTCTCCGATATGGTCTTTCAAGGTACCGAGCATCGCTCCGTTCGTCAACTGACCGAGGAGTTCGAGGCGATCGGCGCACGCAGGGGCGGCGAGACCGGCAGCGAGTTCGCGCGCTACTCCGCGCAGATCGTCGGCAACCGCTTCGATCGCGCGCTTGAGTTGATCGCGGATGTGGTGCGTTACCCGACCTTCCCCGCCGACGAGTTCACGCAGATGCGCAGTGTGCAGTTGCAAGAGATTCGCCGGCGAGACGATGAGCCGATGCGCCGCATCATGGACCTTGCCCGCGAGACATTCTACGCCGGCACGAAGCTCGGGCGCAGCGCCCTGGGCACGACCGAGACCGTTGAGCGTATGCGCCCCGATGACCTGCGCGCGTTCTGGCGCGAGCACTACGCGCCGGAGGGCGCCCTAATCTCGATCGCGGGCAACTTCGACTGGGATCAGGTGGTCGCGCGTGTCGAAGCCCTCTTCGGTGACTGGAGCGGCGCGCCCGCGTCCTCCCCGGAGCAGGCGCCGCACCCAGAGTCCGCCGCGAATATCGAGATCCACGAGGGGAACCAGGAGCACATCGTCATGGTGTACCCGTTCCCCAAGTATGGCGATCCCGACTACTACGCCGCGCTCGTCGTGACGGAGATCTTCGGCGGCGGCATGACCTCGCGCCTGTTCCGGGAGGTTCGCGAGAAGCGAGGTCTTGTCTACTCGGTCGCCGCGATGTTCGTTCCCAACGGCGTATTCGGCGCCCAATATCTCTATGCCGGTACGACACCGGAGAAGGCGCATGAAACCGTCGCGGTGTTGCGCGAGCAGATGCGCGTGCTGCGCGAAGATGGCGTGAGCGCGGATGAGCTGGAGCGCGCGAAGGTGCAGCTCAAGAGCGAGATTGTGATGCGCGGCGAAAGCTCCGCCGCTCGCATGGGCGCGCTCGCGCGGTCGTGGTGGTTCGAGCGCAGGCTGATCCCCATCCACGAGACGAAGGATGCGATTGACGGCGTGAGCCAGGAGCAGATCAAGGGCCTGCTGACGCGCTTCCCGCCGGCGCAGCCGCTCGTCGTCGCGGCGATTGGCCCGCGCTCGCGGGAGGAGTTGCTCGGCGGCGCCATCGAGTAGTCCGGGATGAGGCGTTAGAAGCACGTTGGGGGCGGGATATCTCCGCCGCTTGCCCAGGAGGCTTGCGCTTAACCCACCTGCGCAGCAGCCGCCCGTCGTGAGTACGCTGTCTTGCCGACTAAGCGTCTAGCTCCCGGTCGGGGCAGTAGGTGGTGGGATGGAGCCACCGCTGTCTTTTACTAACTGCTCAACAATTGAGCCAAATCCGCCAGTTGGCGCCTTCGGCTCACGTCGCCACAGACTCGGCAGACCAAGCGCCGACAGGGTATAGGACTCAGGCGCGACATCACACGTCACGTCTGCTGTCTCGACCAGAACTCCATGCCACGTAAACGCCAGGTGGTAGTGCCAGTTTCTCCCTCCGTAGGGCTGTATGCCTTCGCGCGGACCCACTAGCTTCCCAATCAGCGGTAGCGCCAAGTGAGCGGTCGTCTCATCATTGAGCAGGTGTTCTGCCTGAGCGGCCAACGAGCGCCCGAATATCTGCTGATAGACAATACTACCAGCGGGACCGTCCGGGCTAATAGACGTGCGCGTGACTGTGACGGTCAGGTGGTCGGCGGAACGCAACGCTGCCGCGCGGACACCTAGGTAGGCGCTTGCTAAAACCATGAATAGCACGAGAGCGGCTAGTCGTATGCGCGTCCGATGTCGCCTCCCTTGATACCAGTCAGTGAGCCGTTTCAGCATTGCCATCGCCCTTTCGTTCCTGTACGCCATCGTGTCAGCGTCACGAGGGAAAAGAAAACCTGGCGGGAGATGTTACGGCCAGGCAGATGTTCAGGTGATGGAGCGGTTTGCGCCTCAAGAGCCTCTGACCCAAGTCCACGTCCACTGTGAACCGTACGTAGGATCGTTGGTAATGCTGCCCTGTGTTTCCTCAGGTTGGTTGCTGCCATTGACGAGATTCCAGGTGTAGAGGGAGCCGAGCGCATTGACCCGGTACCACGTATCGGTCGCATCCTCAAATTCCGCATAGAAAGCAGTCAGGCTGTGGTAGTTGGCCAGTGGGGCGCTACAACAATCCAAGTTGTTGCGCTCGATAATGAACTCTGCCGTATCCGCCGACGAACAGCCCCAGAACTTTGACGTGAATTTCCCCGTGACGGTGTCCTGGAGAATGTCGTGACCATCACGGTTGGTGTAGAAGTACATCCAGTTGCCGGGGCTAGTACTAAAGGCGTCCTCCTCTTGATTCAGCTTTCCGCAGTTGTTGGATTCGTAGAAGGCGTTGTAGGTGTTGATAAACCCGGTGCTATCCTCAGAAACGCCGGTCTGCGAGAACGCCTGCTTGCTGCCGTTGGCTCCGCCGACACCGACCCAAATCGAGTCGTCGGTGCTGGCCGATGAGTTGATGCTGGGCACATAGAAAATCCAGTCTGCCGCATAGTAGCTGTAGCAGCCCGATGTACACTGGTTGCCATAGCCGCCCCAATAGTTGTTGGGAGTGGAACCCCCGTTGTTGACGATGGGCTTCCCGTTCTTGATCGGTGTCGTGTAGTCGCAAACGCGTGTCTGCGCATGCAACACGATGCTCTGCCACTTCGCCAGATTACCCGACTCATCCGCGAGCGTCGGCAGTCCGTAGTAGGTGAGGGTCGTGGGTGAGTTGACCAACGACTGTCGTGCCGAGTTGCTCTTGGGAGGCTGCGGACAGGACGAGGCATGGTGCGGAATACGATAATTCTTCGCGTCCCACAGCTTCGCGTTGAATGGTTTCGAGCCAACGGGCGGAGCATTATTGCCGGTACCGGTCGCTCCCGCAAGTGCAAAGGGCTGCTTCAGTGCGGCGGCTCCCGCAGTCGTGGCGAAACTGGCGAAAGTCGTTACGCCTATGGCTAGCAAACCTGTCCCAAGTAGGAGTGCCAACAAGCTCGTGCAATGGCTTACGCGCCTTGGCATCATTCGATTCCTTCCTATTGTCCCTTCGACGGTTCAGCGGTGCAAGCCAACCTTGCTTGCAAGAAGTGAGATGACCTGAAGTTGTGCAATTGCGGCAGGACATTGTGCAAACGAGGTCATCGCTACCTACAACGAGCGTGCGCCGGAATGGGAACTGCAAGTCTCCAGAAGATGTGAAGCGCGTCTTTGTCCCCCATTAAGTGTCGATCGCGAAACACGTGCGGAATCGCGATAGCTTAAGCCAACCCTCGGGCTCCCGCGTGCATGCAAGCATGCCAGGCGGTGATAGGGCTACCTAGTGATCCCGTTCGCGGATCGTGGACGCAAGTCATAAAAACTTCCGCCATGTGGTATACTGTGGTGCGCGCCCGCGATGATCTGAGGCCGCGAACAACAAGCAGAAGTCAATCAAGGGGAGAATAGAACAATGGCAAAGAAGGGCGAGCTTTCCAAGACGGCGCGCGCCTCGCTGGCGCAGCGCGATGACCGCGACCACACGACGGGCCGCGTCTGCGCCAAGTGTGGCGAGCCGATCAACTTGAAAGAACTGTTTCCCGTCAAGGTGATGGGACAGGGCATGTCGTACTATCACAAGAGCCACTACACCATCGGCTAGCCCGGTACGACGATTCACGCGAGAGGGCCTCTGCTCAAATACTGGGCGGAGGCCCTTATCGTTGGCACGGAGTATGATGTTGGTCATACGCGGATGCGCACATAGTCCTCAAACATTGACGTAAACGTAAAGCTGTCCTATACTTCTCAGAGCGAGCAATTCATAGCATGAAGTCAGGAGTCGCGGCAGTGTTCCACGTGAAGGGATCGAGAGCGGAGGCCGGGACCGCCGGTGTAGCCGATCCTTCAGGGAACGCGCGGGCCGCGCAAAAGCAAGGCACGTTCGCCGCGCTGCGCTATCGCAATTACCGGCTGTATTGGTTCGGTCAGTTGGTCTCCGTCATGGGCAGCAACATGCAGACCATCGGGCAAGCGTGGCTGGTGTTGCAGTTGACGAACAGCGCGTG
>DATEGV010000007.1:0-3737 GCA_035279925.1 Ktedonobacterales bacterium
GAGCCACCGACCGGCGTCGGCGCATGTCGCCAGCGAAGCGTACGCAGAGCATAGCGTGCCGCGCACCCCCCATTCGACCAGGGTGTGGCCGCCGCGAACGGGTAGGTGTGTCTCGCCGGCTGCATAAGGGGGCGAGTATTCGGGGTAGTCAGGCGTCGCGGTGAACGAAATGACGCTGAGCCAGCGTCACACTCGCCGGCCCACGTCGCGCTCAATAGATGACGATTGGAATACCGGGGCTTGAGAAGGCGTAGACCTTGCCCATATCGCCGTTCGCGTAATGGAAGTTCACGCAACCGTGCGAGCCGCCGTTGAACGCCTCCGGGTCGAAGTGCGGCAGGTTGGTGAGGTAGCCCATCTCGGTCGCGTCGCGCCACCAGCCATCGTGCATGTAGTAGCCGTAGAGCGAATATCCGAACGAGTAGTGCACCGGCGTTGGCTTGTAGTAGAAGGGTGAAGTCGGCGGATCGGCCGACTTGAAGATATCGCCGCCGGGTGGCCCTTTCAGCGGAGCCATGGCGCAGTGGATACCCGGCACCGTGGGCTTATCCGGGCTACCGGTCGTCACGTCGAAGGCGTCGGGCGTCCCATCGCTGGCGGTCACAAGCTGCCCGTTTGAGTAGAGGCGCGCCTTCTGCTCGCGCAACGACACCATAATGACCCGCGTGTTCTGGAGCCCATAGTACTTGATCAGATCGAAATCGGACTGGTGCGCCGTCATGGACCACGCCTGCCGGGCGGCGTTGTCCTTGGGCATCTGCGCCAGGTTGCTAATCATGGCCGAGAGGTTATGGATGAACATCTGCGCCTCATCCTCGACGGCCTGATAATCGGCGAGCGCCTCGGCGGAGGAGTCGAAGCTCTCGCGATAAACGGACTGATCGTAGCGGACCTGCGCATCCTGGATGCCCACCGTGTCGTGCTTGTCATAGCGCAGATTGTCGTCCGCATACTCGTAGGCGTTCGGCGTCTTGTCCAGCACCCCCAGGTACGTCACGTTTGTCGTCGTTGACTGCCCCTGATTGATGAGATTTTGTAGCGTGATGTTGATGTCGTAGTAGCCTTTGACCCTCAGTAGCGGGAAGGCAAGCGACTGTTCCTGCTGCTGGACCGTCTTCGCCAGCGCGGAGAGGTCGCTCGCGGTCTGCGCCGAGACGAGCGTCTTATCATCCTTCGCGGCCTCCTGGGCGAACTTCGCGTCAATCTGGAAGTCCGGCACGTTGGAGTAGAAGTCCTGCGGTGGCGCGAAGCCTCCTGCGCTGTTGGTAAGGTTCCACACGCCGGTGTAGTCGGGCACGTCGGTGTTCTGCGCGCGGTGCGTCTTCAGAAAGGCGTTGTTCGCTTGCGCCTCGCTCTGGTAGGTGTTCACGTCGTTCTGGAAGCGCGCCACCGCCGCCGCGATCTGGTCATGCGCGAGCGCCTTCGGATCCGTATCCGCGGTCAGCGTCCCAGTCTCAGCCTGGAGCTCGGCGCCAAGCGTCGCGAAGTCATCGGCGGTCCGCGCGGCTTTGAAGGCCGTGAGCGCCTGCGCCGGCCACGCCGAGAAGTAGTACGTCTGCGCCTCAACCGTCGGCGTCACCATGACGCCCGAGCTTGAGGAGATGGGATAGTCCGTCTGCGTGCTCCAGAACTGCGCGGGAACAATGGCATAGCCGGGGAACTCGCCGCCCTCCGTCGCGCACTGCAACGGCTGCGCCTGTCCCGGCGCCGGCGCGAGATTGGCGGTCTGCGTATTGACAAGCTTGGTGAGCGCCTGGATCTGCTGGTAGTCGGGGAGAATCTGCGTGACGGCGGCGGTTTGATCGAGAAGATAGCCGTCAACGGCGAAGTAGTCCTGGGTGGTTTTGGCGGCGGCGAGACGCTGCTGGGCCGCCGGCACCGAGTTGTCGAAAAGCTTGGCCGCCGTGGTCGCGTTGGCGATGCCCGCGCCTTCCGTCGTCGCCAGCGCGGACTGGAGCGCGCTCAGATCACTCGCGGCCTGCGCCTGCGCCTCACTTGGCGTCATTTTCTCCAAGGCGACGACCTGATTGTAGAGGGTGGTGTAGCCGTTGGCGGCCGCCGTGTATGCGCTATTCGCGCCGCTCGCCGTGGCCGCGTCTAACGTGTTCTCCCGCGCGATGATGGGCGCGAGCCGCCGCGCCGGGACGCCCGAGCTCGTGCTGGCCGCGTGCAGCGCCGTGTCGAGCTTCGCTTTATTCTTCGCCGCCGCCGATTTAGCGTCCGGCCTACAGCCGTTGAGCAGCGGGACGACGACGCCGAGCAATAGCACGAGCGCCCCCACGAGGCGCCTGCGCGAACGAGTGCGCGATGGGCGTGGCCCACGGTCACTAGAAGATTCTCTCCTCAACCCATCCTCCAAACGTTTGCGCCCTACTTATAGCGGCTCGTGGCCGCGTTACATGGTGTTCCATTCACTATGACGCGCGAGCGCCGCAAGTGTGTACAGGGCGCGCGGAAGGGACTCGTCGCGCACTGGTCCACGTCACAGGATGGCGGGGACGTGGCGCGCGCTAGAGTCGCAGACCCTCCGGCGGCGTCAGATCGGCGCGCTCCGTTCTGAAACGCTGGACCTGCTCGACCGTGCGCAGCCACTCGTAATACAGGTTCTTCGCCTGGACGATGACGACACCCGCGTCGCGCATGCGAGCGAGCCCGGCGTCGTGGGCAGGTCCGGGCGAGCCTGTCGCGTCGGCGACGGCCACCACACGATAGCCGCGTTCCAATAGCCCCAAGGCCGATTGCGCCACGCACACGTCGGTCTCCAACCCTGTCAGGACAGCAGTCCCGCGATTCGTCCCGGCAACCGCGTCGAGGATCGCGGGATCGTCCGCCAACCCAAAGATCATCTTGTTCAAGATGGACGTGTCCGGGAGTATCCGCGCGATCTCCGGCGCGACGCCGCCCAAATGGGGTAAATCCTCGGCCGTGGCCACGAGCGGAATCTGTAGCCACGTGGCGACGCCGATGAGCCAGCACAGGTGCGAGACCAACGCGCGTCGCTCACCGTCGGGCAGCTTGTCCAGAAACGCTGGTTGCGCGTCAATGACGATCATCACGCAGTCGTGGTGGTCAATCAGCAGGTGTTCGGTCATCGTGTGGTTCTCATACATAACCGCGCCTCGACATGAGAGCGCGAGAGACGCCGATGCCCTGGACGCTGAGTTGTTCAGTATCCAGGGCATCTCTGCGTGCTTGGGGGTGCCCGATGGGGCTCGAACCCACGACCTCCAGAGCCACAATCTGGCGCTCTGCCAATTGAGCTACGGGCACCATATGAACGCTTCTTGAGTATAGCCCGCGCGGCGTGCGCTGTCAAACAACCGACCCGCGGGGCCGAGACCTATCCCCCCAGCGCCGCGATCAGATCAGGCAGCAGGCGCACCGCTTGCGGCGTTCCCAGCCCGGTGACGGCGTCCCAGCCGGGGCCGGCGCTGAAGCCCTGCACCGGATTCGGCGGGCAGCAGCTATTGTTGCCCTGCGTCACATCGCGGAAGTCCTGGGCGTAGGTAGACGACTGCGCCAGCTTGTACAGGCCCGGATTGATGAAACCAAGCGGGTGGCCGGCAATCTCGTCGGCGATGGCGATGTTCGCCGCCCAGATCGGCGACGCCGTGCTCGTCCCACTCGACATCGTCCAGTGACCGTTCAGGTACACGGCGAGTCCTGTATCTCCGCTCCCCACGCCCGCCGCGTCAGCAGCCACATCAGGGACGCCGCGATGGCTGCCCAGCAGGGAT
>DATEGV010000008.1:0-3112 GCA_035279925.1 Ktedonobacterales bacterium
GGCGCGCCCATCGGCGTCGTCATCCCCAACAGCGGCGGCGTCGCATATGTGAGCACGCGCTCCGGGGCCATCGTCGCGCTCGATCTCGCGCATCAGGCGCTGTTGGGAACCGTGTTTCAGGCGCCGGGCCACACGCTAGGAGCGATGGACTACGACGCCGTCACCGGGCAGGTCTATGTGCCGGACGCGACAGCCAACGTCGTCTACGCGCTGGCTCCCGTGGCCGTCACGAGTGGGACGGGCGCGCCCGCGTTCTCGGCGCCGCACGAGCCTGGCCGCGCCATCACAGCGGAGGGCAACCCCGCCGCCGTCGCCATCACCTTCGACGGCGCGTATGCGCTGGTGGCCGAGCCGGGCGCTGGGGTCGTCAACATCATGGACGGCGTCTCGCATCAGACGCTCAAGCGCGTGACGGTCGGCGGGTCGCCGCACGCGGTGATTACGGGCGCGTACCCCTCGCTCGTGAGCCAGGTGGCGGCGTTCGTGATAGACATGCTCTTTATCGGCGCGATTCTGCTGCTGCCAATTCTGTTCTACGTCTCCGAGCGGCGCTACCAGCGCAAGAAGCGCCAGCGGGCGGCGCAGTCCACGGGATAGCCGAGATCGAGCGCTATCCGACGGCGCGAGCCTACTGACCGGGACGCGCGGCGAAGACGATCAGCTCGGTGAAGTTGAGGCCGTCAATCTGGAGCGCGTAGCAGCCCGACGCCCGCACACGAATGTTAACAACCTCATTGATCCACATCGTGTTCGGGTCGTTGGGATAGAGGCGCAGAGCCGGTATCGGTGGGGCAGATGCGAGGTCGCCAGGATACGCCTGTTGATCCAGTCCGCCGTTGAAGCGCACCTGATGAGACCCGTCAATCTGCGCGCCGCGGACGAGCAGCGGACCGACGTAGTTGGGGCCGGTCGTCCAGACGACTTTGTTGCCGCCCCAATCGGTCGGCTGGTATCCCCATGATTGCGGCGGCACATACGGGAGCACGTCGTCCGCGCCCAGCCCGACGACGAAAGCCGGCGTATGTCCCTGGGCGATGCCAACCTCGTTGTTCGGCTGCCGGCCGGCGACCGTTGGGCAGGCAGCGCCGGGCGCCAGCGTCGGGAACAAGAGTGGGCGGCTCTCAAGCGTGGCCCAGACCTGGGCGTCTACTGGCGTCGCGGGGTACTGATAGGAGTCTGTAGGGATAGGTGCGGGTGTCACGGTTGGCGTGGCGACGACGAAGAGTCCGAGGCGATTGTGTAGTGGCGGCAGGACGAGCACGGCGAGCAGCGCCACCAATATCGCGAGGCTCGCGGGGAGGGTCGCGCGCCATGCAAGGCGGGCGGCGCGTGGCAGACGTGGCGCGGGTGGCGCGACTTCGACCTGAATGGGCTCCCGGGTGACGGGCTCGTCTCCGGCGAGGGTCGCGCCGATCTCGCCCTCGATCTGTGGATGATCCATGCCGCCTCGCCTCCGCGATCACGAGAGACAGATGGCCCAGCGCAGCGCGCGCCGATCTCGAACGCGCAACGCTCGTCGCGTCCAGTCTACCACGCGCCACGATTCTCGATGTGTTGGTGTCAGGGCGAGCAACCGTGAACGCGGGTGCTATAGTTTCCAAAGGGCCGCTGAGTTCCGCGCCATCCCAACCTGCGGTATTTTGAACCGGACTTTGCGGCAATTATCGGACAGAGTAGCCCCCGGACGGTATAGGGTTCACGACTGGAGGAACTGGCGAGATGGGAAGATTCACGGCGCCGTGGATGAGGCGCGTTCGGTCTGGCCAACGCTTCCGCGCCATGCGCCTTGTGAGCGCGGCCGCGCTGTTCATCGCGGCGCTGACGCTGGCGACCGGCTCAACCGCTTTCGCGCACGCCAGCTACGTCAGCTCGAACCCAGCGGCGGACGCGGTCTTGACGGCGGCTCCGACGACGGTGACGATCAAGTTCGCCGAGCATGTCAACCCGACCGGCAGCGATGTCGTGATCTACGACGCCAAACATACGGTCGTCAGCACCGGGCCGGCGCAGGTCGTCCAAGCCGATCTCTTTAGCATGTCCGTCAATATGGCAGGCGACGGCTCCGAGATCTACCTCGTCGAGTGGCACACCGTCTCCGCCGACGACGGCGATCCCGATATCGGCGGCTTCGTCTTCCATGTGGACAACACGGCGGGCGCCCAGGCCACAGCAACGGCAACCGCGAAGAACGGCGGAACCGGCGGGTCCTCGAAACCGTCAGGTGGTTCAGGAGCGTCCGCATGGCTTGTCGCGCTGGCGGCGATTCTAGGCCTCCTCGTCGGCGCCGGTGGCGTGAGCGCGCTGCGCCGCCGCGTGTAACCAAACAACAGGCCTCGTTGAGGGACGACATGGGCGCCGGGTGGGACTATGCGGTCCACATCCGGTGCTATGATGTCTCAAGACACTGCGTGAGGAGGACCGCGCGACAAGTTATGACGGAGCGGGTAGGACATTGAGGAACGCGGGCGCGACACAGCGCGACGGGAGTCCGCTACGACGAACGCTCCCCCACCAGCGGCGAAGGAAGATCATCGTCGGCGTGGTCGCGGCGCTGGTCTGCCTGCTCACGTTTCTCCCCATCGGCCCGGCCGCCGGGTTGACCTCCGTCGCGTCGGCGCACGCCTTGCTCGTACGCTCCGATCCCGCTGCGGATTCCGTCGCGCAGACGCCGCCGTCGCGGGTGCGCATGTGGTTCAGCGAAGACCTGAACAAGGAGACCTCGCGCGCCGTCGTCGTGGACACCGCCAACCGCGAAGTGGACCTCAAGAACAGCAAGGTTAGTTCATCCGACCCGAAAGAGATGAATGTTGGGCTGCCGCTGCTGCCGGCGGGAACGTATGTGGTGGCGTGGCGCACGCAGTCCGCGATTGACGGGCATATCGTCGGCAACTCGTTCATCTTCCGCATTGCCCGCCCCGATGGCAGTGTCCCGCCGGTGCCCGCGCAACTCCCCACGGGGCACGTTCCCGGCGCGGGTGGATCGGGCGCCTCCCCCAGCGCCGCGCTGGACGCCCCGACGCTGGCGCAGGTCATCACGACGTGGCTGGCGCTCGTGTTTATGACGTTCTGGGTCGGTGGCTTGATCTGGGAGACGTGGATTCTCCCGCGTCCG
>DATEGV010000009.1:0-2626 GCA_035279925.1 Ktedonobacterales bacterium
CGCCAGCGCATCCGCGTCACGCGCCGCCAGGGCCACCGCCGCGCCCTCCGCTGCGAAGGCCAAGGCCGCCGCCCGCCCGATGCCACGGCTTGCTCCAGTGATGATGGCGACCTGCCCGGCTAGCGACCGCGATTGTCCCGATGTCCCGTGCTCTTGCTGTTGTGCGTTTGCGTTCATGCCGCCGATTATAGCACGCGCGGCCCATCGCGCCGGATGATATACGCTGCCGAATGCGGCACATTGATACGTCTGACCCGCTTGTGTCACCAGAATCACTCTGGCTTCCCCACATCGTTGCATCCCCTTGCGTGCGTATACTGAAGAATCGGCGTCGTTTTTCCGGCGGCCACATCGCGAAAGGCAGGGTTGAGATGCTCAGGCGATTGTTCGAGGCGATCTTCCATCGGCTGTTCTTCACCTGGATGTATCGGCGCGGCCGACCCCCATGGGATACCGGAATCTCGCCACCGGAGCTGGTGGAAGCAGTCGAAGGGGTGGGCGCGATGCCCCCGACACGCGCGCTCGATCTGGGCTGCGGCACCGGCACCAACTGCCTCTATCTGGCGCGCAACGGCTGGCAGGCCATCGGCGTAGACTTCGCCGCCCCCGCGATTACACGCGCCAAACAGAAGGCGCGAGCGATGGGCAAGCTGCCTGGCGCGGTGCGATTCATCCGTGGCGACGTTACCCAACTGGACCGACTACCCATCGGCGCGCCCTGCTCGCTCATTCTCGATCTGGGCTGCTTCCACGGTCTCCATGAAGACCGCCGCGCCGACTACGCCGCTGGCGTCGCGCGCTTTGCCCTGCCGGGCGCGCTCTACTTGCTCTATGGCTTCGAGCCGCGTATGCTGGGAATGCGCCGCGTTGGCTTCACGCAGGATGATATCAAGCGCATCTTTGGCGACAGCTTCAAAGTGGAGAAGATCGAGCGCGGCACGGGTCCCGGTGGCGCGCCCACGGCATGGTACTGGCTGCGGCGGTTCGAGCGCGTCTGATGGGTCCACAAAGGAGAACTGGCGCATGCGGTTAGGGGTCTTTCTGCCTATCTCTGGCCGCGCAACCGGACCGGATACGTTGCGTGAGGCGGCGCAGAGCGCCGAACGCCAGGGCTTCGACGCCGTCTGGTCGGCGGATCGCGTCGTCACGCCGTGGGAGATTCGCACGCCGTATCCCTACGCCGAGAACCACGAGTTCATCGTGCCGCCAGACCGCCCGTTCCTCGACTCATTCACCTGCCTGGCCTACCTCGCGGGCTGCACCCAGACGATTACGCTGGGTATCAGCGTGCTGGTGCTGCCATACCGCCATCCGCTCTACTGGGCGCGCGTCGCCGCCTCCATCGAACGGCTGACGCAGGGACGGCTGACACTGGGAGTGGGTGTCGGCTGGATGGAGGAGGAGTTTGCCGCGCTGGGCGTGCCATTCAACGCGCGCGGCAAGATGACCGACGAGCAGCTTCAGATCCTCGATTTACTCTGGACGCAGGAGCATATCAGCTTCCACGGCCAGCACTATGCCTTCGACGACGTAGCCTTCTATCCTAAGCCGATCCAGCAGCCGCACATCCCGCTCTGGGTCGGCGGCGAGGGCGCGGCGGCGCAACGGCGCGCGGGCCGCTATGGCGACGCCTGGTTCCCTTACTTCGTCAGCATCTCGCCCACGGAGCTACGCGACGGCTATGACAACGCCCGCCGTGAGGCCGAATACGCCGGACGCAACGCCGACGCGGTGAAGCTGGCCTGCTGCCGTCCCATCGAGGTGACACGCGAGCCAGTAGCCCAGGATGAGCGGGCGCTGCGCGGCTCGCCGGAGCAGCTGGTCGAGGCGCTTTCGGCCTACCGCGAGATCGGCGTCGAGCATCTGGCGCTACAATTTATGGCGCCGCGCTGGCCCGACCGTGTGGAGCAGATCGAGCGCTTTGCCACCGAGGTCATGCCGCACGTCCGATAAATGTTAATGGAACAAAGGAGCCACAATGTCGATGCCCCAAACGCCTGAGGAGATGAGGGCGTTCAACCGTCAGTTGGTCGCCGATTTTCGCGCGCATGACCCGAAGCTTAGCGGACGAAAAATCTTGTTGCTGACGACAACCGGCGCGCGCAGCGGCCAGCCCCACACCACGCCAATGACCTACGTGCTCGACGGCGACCGCGTGCTGGTGATCGCCTCGAATGCTGGCGCGGTGCGGCACCCCGACTGGTACCGCAACCTCGTCGCCAACCCCGATGTCACGGTCGAGCTGCCCGACGAGACGTTTCAGACGCGGGCGGTTGTCGCCGAGGGCGAGGAGTACGACCGCCTCTGGGCGCAGATCGTGGCGCAGATGCCCTTCTTCACCGACCACCAGGCGAAGATCAGCCGCAAAATCCCCGTCGTCATCCTCGAACGCATAGGATAAATGAGCCGCTCACGTGGCCGCGCGGCTTTCGCCCGCCCGCTCGGCTGGCGCGGCGTTTTGCCCGCGATACGAGACGGCGCGCGTACCCGGAATATGTTGCAGCACCTCGGCTAGTGTGGCGAGCGTTGACGACTCTCCTCCACGGATGTCCAGCCGGAAGGTGGTCACGCCGTTGGCCTTGTCTGGCAGCAGCTCGATCCGCCGCAACTCCAGGTGCAGCGCATT
>DATEGV010000010.1:0-16411 GCA_035279925.1 Ktedonobacterales bacterium
TCGGCGAATCGTACCCGTTTGAGACAGGCGACCAGTATCTGCTGACCTTTGACAACCACAACTCGGTCAATGGCATCCGCGAGTTCGCCCGGGCCAAGGGCGCCGAGATCACCTATACGCCCATCGCGCTGCCGGAACTACGCCTGGACGCCGACGCGCTCGCCGCCAACCTCGCGCGCGCCAATCCCGGCGGCCATAACCTGTTTGCGTTCCCCGCACAGTCCAACTTCTCCGGCGTACAGCACTCCCTGGACTGGATCGAGCGAGCCCACGCCGCGGGTTGGGATGTCCTGCTGGACGCCGCCGCCTTTGTTCCCAGCAACACGCTCGACCTCGCGCGCTGGCGACCTGACTTCGTGTCGCTCTCGTTCTACAAGGTCTTCGGGTATCCGACCGGCGTCGGCTGCCTGATCGCGCGCCACGACGCGCTCGGAAAATTGCGCCGGCCCTGGTTCGCCGGCGGCACGATCACCGTCGCCTCGGTGCAGGGGGATCGTCACTGGCTGCACGCGGGCGCCGAAGCCTTCGAGGATGGCACCATCAACTATCTGACGCTGCCGGCGGTCGAGATTGGGCTGCGGTATATCGCGGGAATCGGCATGGAAACCATCCATACCCACGTTTCCTGCCTGACGGGTTGGCTGCTGAGTGAGCTTGCTGGTCTGCGCCACGGCAATGGCAACCCGATCGTCGAGATCTATGGTCCACTCTGCCGCGAGGGGCGCGGCGGGACGGTGACGTTCAACGTCTTTGACGCCGACGGCCATTTCATAGACCACCGGCTCGTCGAGCAACGCGCCAATCGCGAGAACATCTCCCTGCGGACGGGCTGCTTCTGCAATCCAGGCGATGGCGAGCTGGCGCTGGGCATCTCCGCCGAGGAGTTGACGACCTGCTTCGTCCAGTCCAGCCAGCGGTTCACCGTGGACGACTTCCGCCGCTGCATTGACACCAAGAGCACCGGCGCCGTGCGTGTCTCTCTCGGCCTCGCTTCCACCTTCGCCGACGTGTACCGATTCACGCAGTTTGCGCGGACCTTTGCGGACTGCCATGTGGGCGACTTGAGCGACTGAGGCTTTTAGGACGCGCGTCGCGTTCCTGCGCGTCTGGAAGCGCGCGCCTCCTCGCGGCCAGGGTGCGCGCATCTTCCCAGCGCATTGACCGCCGCGCCCCGCCATGTTATCATGCGCCCGTCATCAACGCTTTGCGCCCCTGGACGTGATCGGGCGCTGGGCGGCGCGACTGGACGGCAAGCGACGACCCCACCACTCAGGGATGAACACAACGCGCGTAGACCATAGGATGTGCGCGGGTCGCAGCGCACTGGTCGGAGGATGTCATGCGGTCTGAGAGCAGTGATGGGCCGCGGACGGCGCGCGACTCTCAGATAAACATCGCCTCCGGCGCGCGGCGTGGACCCTCCGCGTCGAGGCAGCGAGGCGGCGCCGAGAAGCGCAACGCGGCCCGCTTTGAGGCGCTCGTCGCCGTCACCGGGCAACTCGTCTGGACCACCGACAGCGAAGGACTCGCCGTCGAAGACAGTCCCGGCTGGCGCGCGTTCACCGGCCAGAGCAAGAAGCAGTTCCTGGGCGCTGGCTGGCGTGACGCGATCCACCCCGATGACCGCGACCGCATTACGCGCCTCTGCGCTGAGATGCTCGCGACTGATCAGACGACGCGGGAAACGGAGTGCCGGCTGCGCCACAGCGGCGGGGGTTACCGGGCGTCGCATCTGCGTTGCGCGGTCGTGCGCGCCGGCTCCGCACGCGAGCTGCTCTTCGTGGCGACGGATGTCACCGAGCGCAAGCGCGGCAATCAGGAGCGTCTGCGCTTGTTGGCCTTCATGGACGCTATCACGACGAACCTGGGCGAGGGCGTCTACAGTGTTGGGCTGGACGGCCGGCTCACCTTTATGAATCCGGAGGCGGAGCGCTTGCTGGGATGGTCGGAGACGGACCTGCTGGGCAAAGATATGCACGCGCTGACGCATTTCACCGATGGGAACGCCAGCGACCCGGGCCAGATTCGCTGCCAGTTGATGGAGGTCATGCGCACGCACGACACGTATCGCGGCGACGTGATGTTCGTCCGGCGGAATGGCGCCCTCATGCCGGCCTCCGTCATCGCCTCGCCGATCATGTCGAACGGCCGCGTGACCGGCAGCGTCGTCGCCTTCAACGACAACACCGAACGCTATCAACTTGAGGAGGAGCTGCGTCTCGCGGCCCAGGCGGCGGCGGCGCGGGCAAGCGAACACGAGGCGGTCTTCGAGGCGATGGGCGACGCGATTCTCGTCTATGATCGCGAGGGGCGGTTTGTCCACGCCAACGCCCTCGCCATACAGGCGCAGATAACCCTGAGCGGCCAGTCCAACTTTCGCGCGCTCTCGCCCGAGGAACGCGCGCGGTCTGTCGTGGTCCGCGATGAGCGCGGTGAGCCGATACCCGCCGAGGAGAATCCACTGAGCCGGGCGCTGCGCGGCGAACATCTGGTGGGCAGCCGCTCGCTGGATGTAAGCATCTGTACCCAGGAGCACGGCGAGCTCTGGCTACAGGTCAGTGCGGCTCCGATGCGCGATCAGCGCGGCGACGTGGCTGGCGCTGTCCTGATTTACCGCAGCTTGACCGAGCGCCGCCAGCTTGAGCGCGAGAAAGCCGAACGCGCCCGTGAATTGGAAACGATCCTCGATTCCATGATGGATGGTGTCAGCGTCTATCGCGCCGACGGAACGCTCGCCTACATGAACGCCGCCGGACGGCGCATGCTCGAATTCGACGCGATTCCAGACTTTTTCACCCTATCCGCCGATGAGCGCGGCAACATGCTCGACGCTCGAGATGAACAGGGCCGCCCGATACGCCCTGAGGACTGGATATTCACGCGCATCCTGAGCGGCGAACATGAGGCGGGCGCTCCCGATGTGGACATGTGGGTGCGCAATCTTCGCGGCGATCGGCGCGTCATCTCATTCAACGGTGTGCCGATGCGTGACGCGGATGGCGCCATCACCGGCGCGTTACAGGTCTACCATGACGTGACGGAACAGCGCCGGCTGGAGCGCGAATTGACCACCCGCGCCGCGTTGCTCTCGACGGTCTTCGAAGCGATGACCGATGGAGTGATCGTTCATGCGCTGGACGCCTCCTTTGTGCAGCACAACGCCGCGGCGCGCGCGATTCTGGGACTACCCGAGGAGACGAAGCTCCTGGATATGAGCGATCTGGCCAGGTGGGTCCGGGTGTTTGACATGCACGGACAGCCGCTCCCGCGCGAACGCTGGCCCGTCACGCGCCTGCTGCGTGGCGAAGGGCTAACCGTCGAACCCGACTCTGACCTGACGCTGCGCCGTGCTGACGGCACGTCGTCGCAGGTCAACGTGACGGGAGCCGCGATCCGTGACGACGCCGGCGCAATCGTCGGAGCCGTATCCGTCACACGCGATGTCACCGAGCGACGACGCCTGGAGCAGCGGACGCAGGAGACGCTTGAGACGCTGCTGGAGATGGCCGCAACCGCCGTCAACCCGCCGGTGGCCGCCGATGGCGGTGACGTGTCCGCGACAAAGGCGGTGGCGCTGCGCCTGATGGAACTGGCGCGGCGGGTCATTGGCTGCGACCAGGCGGGTATCATGCGTCTGGACATGGCGACCGGAACGCTCGAAGTGATTGCCCTGGTCAGCCGCGGGCCGGAGATGACGCGCTTCTGGGAAGAGGACGTTCGCCATACACGAGCGCACGAGTACTTCGCGCCGGAGCAACTGGAACGATTCCTCGCGGGCGAGGCCGTTCCCGTGCGGATGGATGCGCCGCGCTTCAAGGCGCGCTATCCTGACCTCGCGCCGGTGGTGCTGGCGACGCCGCTGCAATCCGAAGGGAAGATAATCGGACTGATCGGTTTCGGCTATCTGCGCGAACATGAGATCTTCACGCCGCAGGAGATCGCGCTGGCCCATGCTGTCGCGCGGCTGGCCGGAGTGACCATCGAGCGCGACCAGTTGCAACGCGAGCGCGCCGAGGCCCGCGCCGCTGAACTGGCGCAGCGCGAGATGCGGCGGCGGCAAGACGAGTTCTTGAGCATAGCGGCCCACGAGCTCAAGACGCCGCTCACGAGCATCAAGGCCAACGTCCAACTGGCGATGCGGTACATCCACAGCGAAGCGGTTCCTCTGGACACGCCGGCCGGGCAGGTGGATACGGCGGACGTGTCGGTGGCGGCGCTGGAACGCGCGGATCGGCAGATGTTGCGCATCGAGCGCTTGGTGGATGAGTTGCTCGATCTCTCGCGGATACAGGCGAACCGGCTTGCCCTTCGTCGTGAGCGGCGCGACCTACGCGCCATCGTGCGTGAAGCCGTCGAAGAGCAGCGGCTGGCCTGGCCGCAACGCCTGCTCAGCCTCGCGCTGCCGGGGCGACCGGTGCTGCTATGGGTGGACGGTGATCGTGTGGGACAGGTGGTGATGAACTTCCTGACGAACGCGCTCAAATATTCATCAGAACACGAGCCCGTCGCGGCCAGCGTGCGCGTCCGGAAGGGCCACGTGTGGGTCGGCGTCGGCGACCACGGGCCAGGGATACCGCGCGAGGAGCAGGCGCGCGTCTGGGATCGTTTCCACCGCGTGGAGGGGATCGAGGTGGCCGCCGGTTCGGATGTGGGCCTGGGCATCGGCCTCTACATCAGCCGAACGATCATCGAGCAGCACGGCGGCGCGGTCGGAGTCGAGAGTGTTCCCGGCGCCGGAACCACATTCTGGTTCACGCTGCCGCTGGGCGTCACAACTCCGTCACAACATGCCGCCACAGGCCAGTGATCCGCAAAATATCGGCCTCGGCGTCTCCCGCATGGATTGACGGCAACGCGCCACTCAGGTTAAATGAGGGTAGATAGATGGCGTATTCGAGGTACGAGTGAATAAGCCTGAGGAGCGTCTGCCCAGCGCCGCCGCGAGTGTGCGGTTGTACCGGCCGGCAGCGCGTGGAAACAAGACGCGCAAGCAACTACTGCGGGAGATCAGCCAACTGCGCGGGCGGATTGCGGAGTTGGAGCGTGCGGCCGCGCTTCCTGACGAGCAACCTGCGGGTGATGAGTCGCTCGTGGCGCTCAGCTTCGACGCCATTGCGGCGACACGCCGGCCGGCGCGGGCGCCCCACCGGCGGCAGAACCCTGCGCTCGACAAGGATCGCGCTTACACCCATCTGCGCCGCCAATTCGACACCACACAGGCCATCCTGGACAGCCTCGATCAGGGGGTCTATGGCCTTGACCACGAGGGGCGGCTGAACTTCCTGAACGCGGCGGCCCGCGACATCCTTGGCTGGACCCGCGCGGAGCTGCTGGGCCGTCCGTTGCATGAGCGGATCCACCCAACCTGCGTCCACCGCGAGGAGGCAGAGGACGCCTGTCCGGTGATGCGCTCGCTCAGGCGCGGCGAGACGGTGCGCGCCGAGAACGCGACGATGACCCACAAGGACGGCCATGCCATCGCCGTCGAGTACGTCTCCTCGCCGATCATTTCGGATAGTCGGGTGATTGGCACGGTGCTCGCGTTCCAGAACGTCACCCGACGCGCCGCCGCCGAGGCCGCGCTGCGTGACAGCGACGCACGCAAGAGCGCGGTCCTTGAGACGGCCCTCGATTGCATCATTACGATGGACGACACGGGCCGCATCCTGGAGTTCAACCCCGCCGCCCAGCGAACGTTCGGCTATACGCGCGAGGATGTGCTCGGCCGGGAGCTCGCGTCTCTCATCATTCCACCGGAGTCACGCTCGTCGCATCGGGAAGGAATCGCGCGGTATCTGGCCAACGGCGACGGCCCGATTATTGGCAAGCGGGTCGAAATGCTGGCGATGCGGGCCGACGGGCGGCGCTTCCCGGTGGAGCTGACGGTGACGACTGTACGCATGGGAGGTCGGCCGGTGTTCACCGCCTACCTGCGCGACATCACGGAGAGGCTGCGATTGGAGCATGACCTACGCCGCTCGGAAGGTGAAGCGGCGACACGCGCGGCCGTGTTGGAAGCGACCTTTGATTCCATGGCCGACGCCGTCTTTGTCTACGCCAATGATGGGCGGATCATGCGTATGAATACACTGGGGCGCGCGCTCCTGGCTGACGCCGCCGACGCCGAGTACGACACGCTCCCCCTCAGCGACCGTCTGGCGCTCTACACCGTGGAGGACGAGCATGGCGCGCCGCTTCTGGGGGACGCAACGCCAGTTCGGCGTATCTTGCGCGGCGAGACGCTCAGCGGAGCCGACGCGCCCGACATGGTGTTTGTGGCGCCCGATGGCGCGCGGAAGCACCTGAACGTAACGGGAACGCCGATCTACAACGAAGCGGGCGTTCAGAGCGGCGCCGTGGCGATTCTGCGCGACGTGACCGTGCGGCGCGCGCTGACGAAGCGCAACGATGAGGCGCTGGAGACGCTGCGCGAATCTACACGCCTGATGGATGAGTTCCTCTCGATCACCAGCCACGAATTGTGGAATCCCCTCTCCGCGATCAAGGCATCCATCCAGCTCGCGGCGAGCCAGGTCGAGCGAGCGATGCCGGGTGTCGCGGATGAGAACCTCCAGCGGACGCTGACACAGGCCACCGCCGTGCTGGGACGCGCTGAGCGGCAGAGCGGGCTACTGAACCGGCTGGTGGGCGACCTGCTCGAGATGTCCCGCATCAATCTAGGCAAGCTGACGCTCAATCTCGCCGTGTGTGACATCGTCGAGGTGGCCGATGAAGCGGTGCGTGGGGTGCGGTTGGCGTGGCCGGGCAGGAAGATCACCCTGGAAGCGACGAGGCCGGCGCTACCAGCGACCGCCGATCGTGACCGTGTCGCGCAGGTGCTGACGAACTACCTGACGAACGCTTTGAAATACTCGATGGAGACGTGTTCGGCGCATGTGGTGGTGGCGCGCGAAGGCGAGCAGATCCGTGTCTCAGTGCGCGATCAGGGGCCGGGCCTGCCGCCGGAGGAGCGGGAGGCGATCTGGCTGCGCTTCCACCGCGCGCCGGGTGTGGATGTGCTCAGCGGCTCAGGCGTGGGCCTGGGGCTTGGCCTAAACATCAGCAAGACGATCATCGAGGAGCACGGCGGCGCGGTGGGCATCGAGAGCGTCCAGGGCGAGGGCTCGACGTTCTGGTTTACGCTGCCGCTGGCGGAGTAGGTCGCATGTCGAAGAAGCGTAATCGCGAGCACAGACGCGGCAAAATGCGCGGCAGGGCACGCTTTGAACTGCCGCAGCCATCGCTCCTCCCGATGGCGGGAGCGCCTCGCTATTCGTTCCCACAGGGTTGGGCGCGTCGTACTCGACCCTACCGTACCGGCAAGATCATCCTCGTCATCATCGCCCTGCTCGCGCTGATCATTGCGCTTACGACGCTGCTAGGACTCATCTTCGGCTGGAAGTGAATCTCGCCTACGCCCAGCGCGCCATGCCCATCCCCAGGGGGTGCGCGAGGCCGGCGTGGTACGGGATGACGCGGGCGCCGTAGATCAGGCTGCCGCTGGCGTTCGTGTCCAGCTCCGCCGTGTAGCGGTACGCGCCATCTTGCGGCTTGCCCGCGCGCTCCATCTGGATCACCCGCGTCTCACGCATCACGCCGTCCTCATCGCGCCCGGCCACCACCTGCACGCGCACGTCGTCCGGGGTCAGCGTTCCCAAACGAACGAGCGCCGTCAGACCAATCGCCTGCCCGATGCCGATCTGCCCCTCGCGCGGGCCTTCGACCTGGATGGACACGTCTTGCCAGCCGGACCGCACCCGTCCCTTCCACGTCGCGAGCGCGCGGGCCTGCGCATAGTTGCCGGCGTCCACACGGCGCCCAAGCTCCAGCGCGGGAATGTAGAGGTCGCGCACGTAGTCCTTGACCATGCGGCGCATGCTGAAGGCCGGCGCGACGGTGCGGATGGCCTCCTTCATCACCGCGACCCAGTTGTGCGGCACGCCATCCACTCCGCGATCAAAGTAGAGTGGGACGATCTCCCGTTCGAGGATGGTATACAGCGCCTCAGCGTCGTTCTCATCGCGGGTGTTCTCGTCCTGGTAATCGCGGCGCTCGCCGATGGCCCAGCCGTTGCCGCCGCTGAAGCCTTCCTCCCACCAGCCGTCAATGATGCTGCAATTGGGTAGCCCATTGAGACCCGCCTTCTGGCCGCTGGTGCCGCTGGCTTCGTGCGGACGGATGGGCGTGTTGAGCCAGACGTCGGCGCCGCTGACCAGCCGCCGCGCCATGTCAATGTCGTAGTCCTCCAGGAAGACCACCCGCCCCTCGAACTGGGGCTGCCGCGAGAACTCGTAGACCTGGCGAATGAACTCCTGCCCCGGCTGATCGTTGGGATGCGCCTTGCCGGCGAAGACGATCTGCACGGGCCGCTCCGGATCGCTGAGCAGACGGGCGAGCCGCGCCGGATCGCGGAAGAGCAGCGTCGCGCGCTTGTAGGTGGCGAAGCGGCGCGCGAATCCCAGCGTCAGCGCGTTCGGGTCGAGCAGCGCCTCCACACTGGCGACCGCTGCCGCGCCTTCACCGACGCGCAGCCGCTGCCGCGCCAGCCGCCGGCGCGCATACTCGATGAGCGCGCCCTTCAGTTCGCGGTGCGTCTCCCACAGTTCCCCGTCGGGAATCTCGGCCACGCCGTCCCAGAGCGCCGCGTCGTCGAGGCGGTCGTACCACTCATCGCCAAGGTGGTGGCGATAGAGCGCATCCATGCGCGGCGCGAGCCACGTCGCCGTATGCACGCCATTGGTAATCGAGCCGATCGGCACCTCGTCAAGCTCGGCGTCCGGCCAGAGGAACCGCCACATCTTGCGGGAGACCTCGCCATGCAGCCGGCTGACGCCGTTGTGTTGCGCGGAGAGCCGCAGCGCCAGGACGGTCATGCTAAACGCCGACCCCCAGCCGGTCTCTTGCCGGGCGAGATTGTGGAAGCTCTCGCGGTCCAGCCGCAGTTGCGGCCAGTAGGCGCCAAAGTACTTGTCAATCAGGTCGTAGCTGAAGGCGTCGTTGCCGGCGGCGACAGGCGTGTGCGTCGTGAAGACGGCGTTGGCGGCGGCGATTTCGCGCGCGACGTCGAAGCCGACATCCAGACCCTGCACCAGCTCGCGGCAGCGTTCCAGTCCGAGAAACGCGGAGTGGCCTTCGTTCATGTGCCAGATCATTGGGTCGAGTCCGAGGGCGCGCATGGCGCGCACGCCGCCGATGCCGAGCATGATCTCCTGGGCGATGCGCATCTCGTGGTCGCCGCCATACAAACGCGCGGAGAGGGTGCGGTCCTGTGGGGCGTTGGGCGCGACATCGGTGTCCATCAGGTAGAGGGGGATGCGGCCCACCTGGACGCGCCAGACCTTCGCGTAGACGGCGCGCCCCGGCAAATCAACGCTGATCGTGAACTCATGGCCCTGTGGGTCGGTCGCTGGGACGGCTGGCGCCTCGGAGAAGTGCAGCTTCTCGTAGAGGGCCTCCTGCCGACCGTCGCGGGTGATGCGCTGGCGAAAGTAGCCCTGCGGATAGAGGAAACCGACGCCGACAAAGGGTAGGCCGAGATCGCTCGCCTCTTTGCAGTGGTCGCCGGAGAGGATGCCGAGGCCGCCGGAGTAGATGGGCAGCGACTCGTGCAGACCGAACTCGGCGGAGAAGTAGGCGACCGTGCTTTTCGTCTGTTGCGGGAACGTGCGGCGAAACCAGGTGTCATCAGCGCGCATGTAGGTGTCGAAGTCGGCGAGCACCCGGTCGTAGCGTTCGAGGAAGCCGGCATCTTCAGCCAGCGCCGCGAGCCGCCCCGAAGGAGCCTCCATCAGCACGCGCACGGCGTTGTGCTCGGTCTGCTCCCACAGCGCGAGATCAATGGCGGCGTAGAGGTCCTGGGCGGGTGTGTGCCAGGTCCACCAGAGATTGTAGGCCAGCTCGTGCAGCCGCTCGATGCGCTGGGGGATGGTCGGAAAGACGGCCATGCGACCGATGATTTTCACAGTGTCGTGCTCCTTCACCCGCGACGCGGTGGCCGAGGGAGAGTGTGTATGTTCGCGTACATGCGCCTTCTATTTTACGCGAAAGGCGCCAGGGCCACGCAAGCGAGATACGTGCCAGGGATGGGCGATTCTCGCGGATGACCGGATGAGGTACGGGTAACACAGAGTTACGCAGAGTTACCCAGAGTTACGCAGAGTTACGCAGAGTTACACGGGGGAATACAGAGTCACGCAGAGTCACGCAGGGGAATACGGAGTCACAACATCGTCGCGGCGGATCACGTCCTGGGTCTGCTGGATATTGGCTATTCCGGTAGGCTACGTGTGCACGACGTAGCTATCAAAAAGCGCCAGTTCCGCCTCGTCTGGTCGCTCGAACCTTGCCCAGCATTCTTTCAACAGTTCTTTCGTTATCGGTACCGTGCCAATTGCTCCAATAGCGTTGCGAGCTTCAAGCCGCCGCCATAATTCGTCACAGGGCACATCAAAGTAATGTATTTCTATGGCCGCACCTAACGTGTGCGCAACCTCTCGATGTCTGTCACGTTCATCTCGCCTCCAAAGTACATCTTCCACAATGATGCTCTGTCCGAGTTTTAGTAATGTTATGCCGTGCTCATAGAGCCGGACCTGAAGTTTAGCGCGAAACTCATCATCCCAGAAGTCAATACCGAGAGCGGCCACCCATTCGTCGGTATTGAGCCGGACCGCGCCTGTCGCTTTTTCTACCTCTTTCGCAATGGTAGTTTTGCCGGAACCTGGTAGGCCGCAAAAGGCAATGAGCAATGGTCGCTGGTTGTTATTGTTGGTACATCTCATAACTTTTCTCCCAATGAGAAACCGCGATTGAGGCGTGTTTCCTCACTATCGTGACGCTGACTCCCCCTCTCCTCGCGGGGCATGACGGCGCTCGCTTCTCGCTCCCCTTCCCGACACGGGAAGGGGGGTGGGGAGTCAGGTTCTTTGGAGACACAGGTGAGGTCCACTCACACCTCAGCCGATGCGCTCCAGCACGATCACGGGAATCTGCCGGGTGGTCTTCTGCTGGTAGTCGCCGAAGCCGGGCATCTGGCGCACATGCTCGGCGAAGAGCCGCTCGCGTTCGGCGCCCTCCGTGACGCTTGCCCGCGCTTGAAATGTCTCAGCCCCCAACTCCACCGTCACAATGGGGTTCGCCACGAGATTGCGGTACCAGTCGGGATTCGTCGGCGCGCCACCTTTGGAGGCGAGGACGACGATGCGGTCGCCATCTTTGGAGTAGGCGAGAGGCGTGGTACGGGGCTGGCCGCTTTTGGCTCCGGTGGTTGTCAGCAGGATCAGGGGATTCGGGCCGTGGAGGTCGCCGCCATTGGCGCGGAACGTGTCAATGACCGTTTGATTGTAGCTGTACGGGGAACTCATACGCGCTTTTACCTTTGTCTAACGCCACGATGACATCGCATCGGCGAGCGGACGTGTCTCCCACGTCCTCACAGTAGGTGACCGTTCATAACCGTAGCAAAAATGCGCGAACTGTCGCCGCCCAAACGGCGAGGCGGTGACCTATCCTTTCGGCTGGTCCGGCGCGTATCGTTCCGTGAGCGTCCCTCTTGACAGCCATGCGCGTTTCATAGTACAGTCATCATATATATGATAGGCGACATATGAAATACGCCGGAGGGTCACGATGATGTTCGCCGATAGCTCGGCTGCGCATGCCCCAGCCCCATGCGATTGTCCGCCGCCACCCACTACCGTGCGCCTGCGCGATGGGTCCGCCGTACGTCTGCGCGACGCGGTCGCGAGCGACCTGCCCCGGCTGCGCGAGATGTTTTTCTCGCTCAGCGACACCACGCGGTATCTCTATTTCTGCGCCGGCGTTCCCCGCAACGAGCATTGGGCGGAGCGGGTAGCCGCCCTGGCGAGCGCCGATCAGCGCGCGTCGTACGCGATGGTCGTGGAGGTGGAGGGCGCCGTTGTCGGCGTCGCCCGGTTCGATCGCGCCGCGGACGGCGAGAGCGCCGAGATCGGCATTCTCCTCGCCGACGCCTGGCAGTCGCGCGGGCTGGGCGGCGAGGTCGTGGCGTGGTTGCGGGCCGAGGCGGACTGCCGCGAGCTCACCAGTTTCACGGGAACGCTGCTCGGCGAGAACCGCCGTGCGTTGCGGCTACTGCGGCGGGCGTTTCCCACGATGCGCGCATCCCTATCCTATGGGCAGTTCAGCGTCGTCATGCCGTTCGAGCCGCTGGCAGAGGCCGCGCCGGCTGGCCAGAACAGTTGACCTAACCCCCGGCGCCCCGCCCGCCAAGTTCGGAAGGGGGAGCCAGAGAGGTCGGAGTAGCGGAAACGGAGAGAACCGATGCCATACACGAAGTCGCATAAAGCGCGGACACGCGCGCGCATCGTCGAATCGGCGGCCCGCGCCTACCGCGAACATGGCGTCGAGGGTGTCGGGATCGCCGACATTATGCGAGACGCGGGGTTGACGCACGGCGGCTTCTACGCGCACTTCCCCAATAAGGACGCGCTGCTGGCGGAGGCCACCCAACGCGGACTGGCCGAGACACGTGAGGAGTTCCTCGCGGGCGCCGTCGCCGCCAGTCCTGACGCGCCGCTGCGCGAGATCATTCGCCGCTACGTCAGCCGGAGCCACCGCGACGACGCCGCCGGGGGGTGCGCGATGCCCGCGCTCGCCGGTGAGCTTGCCCGCGAGCCGGATGAGGTGCGCCACGCCTTCACCGACGCTTTCGAGGAGCTCGCCTCCGGTATCGCCGCACACTGTCCAGGGGAAAATCCTGAGGCGCGCCGCGACGCCGCTCTCGCGCTGACCGCCGGTATGGTGGGCGCGGTCGCGCTGGCTCGCGCCGTAGACGATCCGACGCTCAGCGACCGCATCCTGCTGGCTACCCGCCGCTTTTATACAGACATACTTACAGATATTGATAGTGTTCACTCTCGGCCATAAATGGCGAGAGCACAGGCGTCGCGTGGTCAGAAGGTCGTGCGTACGCGCTGAGCCAAGTCGTTGGCGTTCCATCCCCATTCGTAAGTGGTTCATGACGAAAGGCGCAGACCGATGAACCCGCCAGAAGACCCGACTCCCCGCGTTCGCCGCTTCCCGCCGCCCATCGCGGAGTTGCTGGGCATGACGCTCACCTCCTCCGGCGATGGCCACGCCATCATGGAGATGGACGCCTCCGAGCGCCATACGAACCCAATGGGCACGCTGCACGGCGGCGTCCTCTGCGACCTCGCCGACGCCGCTATGGGCGCCGCGTTCGGTTCGACGCTGGCCGAGGGTGAGTCGTTCACCACGCTCGAACTCAAGATCAACTTCCTCAAACCCGTCTGGAACGCGCACCTCGTCGCCAGGGGGCGGATTGTCCGTCGCGGACGCACGGTGAGCATGATCGAATGCGATGTGACCGACGAGACGGGCGCGCTGGTCGCTCGCGCCTCCAGCACCTGCCTGACGCTGCGCGCGGAGCGAGCCGCCGGCCGCTGATGAGCGACTGGATGGGAGGGCATGTGATGGATGCCAATACTCGTGACGACCTCAACTGGACGATTCGCGCGTTCGTCTATGAGTTCATCGTCGCCAACGAGCGACCTCCGACGACCGAAGAAACCGCGTCCGCGCTTAGCGTCCCGCCGGAGACGGTCCAGGCGGCGTATGGCTGGCTGCACGCGCGCCATGCGCTCTACCTCGCGGGCGATGGACAGACGATTCGGATGGCCCACCCGTTCTCCGCCGTACCGACCGATTTCCGTGTGTTCGCCAATGGACACGCCTATTGGGCGAACTGCGCATGGGATATGCTCGGCATTCCCGCCGCGCTGCGCGCCAACGCCCAGATCGAAGCGCGCCTATCGGACACGGGCGCGCCGGTGAGCCTCGCGGTGGAGGGCGGGCGCGTGCGCGGACATGGCGAGGTGGTCAGCTTCCCGTTGCCGTTCAGCCGCTGGTATGACGACCTCGTCTATACCTGAGGGAACATCCTGCTCTTTCGGTCGAAGGAGTCCGCTTTTAGCAGCCGGGAGCGGCTTGGCTTACCGCGCGGCGAGACGTTGACGCTTGAGGAGACATGGGACCTCTCGCGGCGCTGGTATGGCGACCGGCTGCGACCCGACTTTCGCGGCCGCACGCCGGAACAGGCGCGCGCGATCTTCCACGGGCTTCACCTGACGGCGCCGTTTTGGGACATCTCCCCGCCTGAATAGCCCTCACCGGCGCTGATGGAAGCGCGTGTCGCTCAGTCGGTCCAGGGGTTGATGGCGTTTGGCTGGGCGAGGATGCCGTTGGCCGTTCCCACGGTGAACCGGTACAGGCTACCATTGCTCTCGACGAGGAACGAGTGGCCATCGGCGGCCCACGCGGGATAGTTGCCGCTGAACTGGCCGGCGGTCAGAGTGTAGACATGGAAGCAGGGATCGCCGCTGCCCCCGGCCGAGGAGACGCAGCCGGTGATGATGTCCGGCGCCGGCTCCGCCTCGGTGACGGCCACCTGGCTGCCATCAGGCGAGAAGCGCATGCGGACCGCGTTGGTCGTGGACATGTAGGAGAGAATCCGCGTGGCGCCGCTGCCGTCGGCGTTGGCGTACATCACGCGCGAGCTGGAGATGCCTTCGAGCTGCGAGTCGCCGGCGGGGCCGGGCGACGTCACCTGATAGACGACGTGCATCCCATCTGGCGACGCATCCCATCCCTGGAAGTGGAAGTCGCCCGGCGAGCGCCCCTGGGGAAGCTCGAACGAGCCGAGGCTGATGGTGTTCAGATCGTGATGCGCGCTCAAACTGTAGCGGTGCAGTGTGGCCGAGAGGGCCGTGGCATAGGCGCCGCCGGTAGTGAGGTAGAAGAGCGAGTCGCCCCGGACGACCGCCTCGGCGGTCACATTCACGCCGGGTGTGGTGAAGTTTGGCAGGCTCTGGACACCTGGCGAGCCGAGCGTATAGACGTTTGCACCGGAGATAAGCAGCGTCGAGTCGTTCAGCCACGCGACCGAGCGCGCATTGGTCAGCGCATCGGTGTTGGGAACCGGATCGAAGGAGCCGGTGGCGACGTTGACGACGAACACGCTCCCATGCGACTGACCATCGCCGCAGCCCGCGCCACCCACGACGGCGATATGCTGCCCGTCGGGCGAGATCACCGGCGGCCCAAGCGTTGCGGTCGAGCAATCGTCACCGACCGCCTGCGCGATGTGGCGGGGAGCCGCGCCGCCGATGCTGGCCCAGATCTCCGGCTTGCCACTCGCCGGATTGCTGATCCAGGCGAGGGTCTGCGCGCCGACGCCCGCGCCGGTCGGTGTGGCCGCCTGGGTCGTCACGGTTCGTGTGACTGATGGCGACCGCGTGGCGCCGCGAGGGGTGGACGACCGCGCTTTACCGGCCGAGTCGCACCCGGAAAGAGAGAGCGTGACGACGAGCGCAACGATCAGCGCGCCGCCCAGCCGGTGATGTGCGCCCAGGCGCGAGGTCGTCGTCATGGCAAGCTCCTCACGTCCCACACGCCGGGGGACGCTCACCGAAGTGTCGTCGCGCGGTCTGGTCGCGGCGTCGACTCAGTGTATTCGGTTGTCTGGCAACACGCTGTGAAGCGTGTCACACGTTACGCCGCAAGGGAGGCGCGGTTACAGCAGATGACGGAGGCCAGCGAGCAGGCGCTCGACATCGGCGTCCGAATTGTACGCCTGGATCGAGACGCGCACGAAGCGCTGTCCCTGCCACTCGACGATGGGAACCTCGACCTGGAACTCGTCGTACAGCCGCGCTTTCAGGTCGCCGGCGCTCAATCGCATGTCAGCGGGCAGCGGCGCGGCGAACATCTGCCCCCACCACTCCGGCCCATCGGGGCTGATCTGTGGCAGGCCGGTCATCGCGCCGATGCGTTCGCGCGCGTCACGGGCGACGGCGTGACACTGCGCGCGCACCGCCGGCCAGTCGTGCTCGCGCTGGAAGGCGATGGCGGCGGGCACGGAGAGATACGGCGCGGGATCGTCGGTGCCGATCCAGTCAAACAGGTCAATGAACGGCGAGGGTCCGGGCTGCCTGGGTTGCCACCCCCAGCTGACAACCAGCGGCTTGAGCAGCGGCTGTCGCTCCTGGCGGGCGTGCAGAAACCCCGCGCCGACGGGGGAGCAGAGCCATTTGTGGCAGTTCCCGACATAGAAGTCCGCGCCGATCGCATCCAGGTTGAGGTCAATCTGGCCGGGCGCGTGGGCGCCGTCAATCGCGGTGAGGATTCCCGCCTCCCGCGCGCGGCGGCAGATCGCCTCGACAGGGAAGCGCAGCGCCGTCGGCGAGCTGATGTGACTGACGACGATCAGCCGGGTCCGTGGGGTGACGCCACTCCACAACCGCTCGACCACCTCCTCCGGCGAGGAGACGCCCGTTGGGACCGACACCGTGTGGTAGCTGGCTCCGCGCTCGCCGCAGACGAACGTCCAGGTCCGCTCGACGGCGCCGTATTC
>DATEGV010000011.1:0-2678 GCA_035279925.1 Ktedonobacterales bacterium
GAAGCCGCATCCCCCGGTTGCCGCCCCGGAGCCGGCGCTGCGGACGGGCGGGTGAGGGTACGGTTCACGCAGAGTCAGAGGGAGTTCACGCAGAGTGGGGATCGGGGTACGGTTCACGCAGAGTGAGAGGGAGTTTACACGGAGTCAATGGGAGTCGGTGAGAACATGCCCCCTCCCGCGTCGGTAGCTCCCACAGGGCCATGCGCTCTCGCGCTCGCGCGCGCTCGCTCTCTCTTACTCTGTGCTAATTCCCTTTGACTCCGCGTGAACCGTACCCTCTGACTCTGCGTGAACCGTATCTCTTTCCGTCGCTCATTGGGCCGTTTCGGCGATCCGTCAGCCACGCGCGCATCCAGACGGTCGCGCCCCTCGCCTGGCGTAGCGCGGTATGCAGGGCGTAGCGAGTGGCGTCAAGCGCGTGGTCTTTGGCCTTAATGGGGAGCTCGGACCTCTCCCCCAGCCCCTGCCCCACTGGGAGAGGGGAGCTAGCGGACCTCACCCCCAGCCCCTCTCCCACGGTGAGAGGGGAGCTAGAGAAGCGGCGTTCCGGCCTCGGTTCCCCCTCTCCTGTGGCTGCCTCATCCCTCCTGCTCCCTTCCCCGTGCGCAGGGAAGGGGGAGCTAGAGAAGCGGCGTTCCGGGTCTGGTTCCCCCTCTCCTGTGGGAGAGGGGGCCAGGGGGTGAGGTCCGCGCCCTACCCTTTGGGCCGCGTCGGCGTCTCCACCGGCTCCTTCGCGCCCTTCGCCCGCTTCGTCCGCAGGAATTCGCGCGCCCGGCTCCGGCCAACCTGTGGCAGCCGCCAGCGCGTCGCCCGCGAGAGCGCCTTCGCCACACCCGCCTCCAACGGACCGCGTACCTGCGTCGCCAGCGGCGAGAGGATCGGCACGTTCGCCAGTGTCAGCACGGCGACCCGTCCATCCGTGTAATAGGGATCGCCCAGCGCGTTCTTCGTCTGCGTCGGCTTGCCGAATCCCGGCGCCCATGTCTCCTCGACGACCCAGCCGGCGCCGATCAGGTCCTCGACGACGATGGCGCGTTCGGCGTCGGTGTCCGCGGCGATGCGATGCGTCGGCAGGTGCGTGACCTTCGAGATCTCGACGGCGATATCCTTCGTCGCGCCGCCGATCCAGATGGGCCGCCCATCCTTCGCGGTCTCAGCGGTTCTCCAGAAGCGCACGTGGTCGCGCTCGCGCACGGAGCCGCCGGGCCGCTCGAACGCGAAGTCCTGCCGCCTGCCAAAGAGGTACAGGTTGCTGACCGGGGCGGTCGCGTACTTGCGCCCGAGCACGGAATCTATGCTGATGCGATAAGATGTGACGAAATCAATCTCGTCCGCGCGGTACCATCCGGCCGCCGCGAACGCCGTCGCCAGTTGCCCCGCCGTGCAGACCAGGCGCACGTTCAGCGGATCGCTGGAGAGGCCGGAGCGACTGAAGTTCGTCAGCGGATGCGTCCCGCTCTGCTCCGCCGAGACACGCCGCCCTTCCGCGCCCGCCGCGCGCACCAGCCGCACGTTGAGCAGCACCCTGACCAGGAACGCCAGCAACAGGAGCACGGCGATCAACAGGATGAACGCGGCGATCAGCACGGGCAACGCCACATGACCGGCTCCCAGGGGCGCTGACGCCGCCACGATCTCGCGCGTCTCAGACATGAGCGATCCAACCACCGCCGCCCTCCGTTTCTCGCAAGCAGACTGCCCCCGCGACGCTCCCCACTCGGTTTTCCGCGCCGCAGCCGTATTGTATCAGGCGCGCAAAGCCCCTCAGAATCTTTTCATGCTCAGCCTACGTCGCCTCTGCGGCAAGAGGCCGGCGGTTGAAACCGCGCCTGGAGGGCGTCGCTGCGCTCCGCCACGAAGTCCGCCTGCGCGGACTGGGACGCGATCCTGCGTGGCACGATGGCCGCTGGCGAACTCGCGTAGGCGGGATTGGCGTCCCCCTCGCCCGAAGGTCGCGCCTTGTGCTCCCCCTTCCCTGCGCACGGGGAAGGGGGCTGGGGGGATGAGGCAGCCTCATCGCCCGCAAATCCCCTCCCCTCAGCAGGCGTGCGCTCACCGGCTGCGGTATCATATGCTGTAGCGGTGACTCGATGGAAAAGGAGACGACTGTGGCCGAAGCGGAGTATGGGCGGCGCGTGGCAGAGACACGGGCGCGCATGGAGGAGGCGGGGCTGGACGCATTGCTCGTCGCCAGCCAGTACAATCGTCGCTACCTGACGGGCTTCTCGCACGCCGACGGCGACATCACCGAATCGTCGGGGTGGGCGCTCGTCACGCGCGACGCGCTGAATCTGATAACCGGAACCTTCTTCCTAACAAGCCTGGAACATGAGATCGTGCCCAGCGGCGCGGTGGTGCTCTCCACCGACGAGGAGCCGGCGCACAAGGTACTCGCGGCGGCGTTGGAGCGCGCGGGCATTCACAAGCTGGGCTTCGAGAAGGACTGGCTCTCGTATGGGCGCTATGAGCGCATTCGCGCGGCCGTCGCGGAGTCGGTGGCGCTCGTGCCGGGCGCGGATATCGTCGAGCGCGTCCGCATGCGCAAGGATGACGCGGAGGCCGCCGTCATGCGCCAGGCGGCGCGCATCGCGGACCAGGCGTTCGCGCGCCTCGTCACAGAGATACGCCCCGGTATGACGGAGCGTCAGATTGCCGCGCGCCTGGACGCGCTGATGGTC
>DATEGV010000012.1:0-3763 GCA_035279925.1 Ktedonobacterales bacterium
GGCGTTCGGCCAATGCACCTGGTGGGCGCAGTACAAGCGGCAGGATGAGAACCTGCGCCGCATGGGCAACGCGCGCTACTGGGCGGCGGGCGCGGCGTCGCGCGGCTATCGGGTCGGGCGTACGCCACGCGCCGGAGCGACGGTCGTCTTCCAGCCGGGGGTCGAGGGCGCGGGTGGCGCTGGCCACGTCGCCCATGTCGAGAAGGTCTACCCTGGTGGCTGGTTCCTCATCTCCGAGATGAACTTCTACTGGAACGGCGGCGGCTGGGGACGGGTGAGCTATCGCTTCGTCTATGCCCGCTCCGGCGTCAGTTTCATCTATTGACACGTATTGGCGCGCATGAACGCGCGGTTGACCTCGCCCCCTGCTGGACAAACGGTGCGCCACCCGACTAGAATGTGGAACGGCAACCCAACGGCCCATTGCGCAACGGCGTGCGTGAGCCAATGCCTGGATGTTGCCCAGAAGGCAGCCGAGCAACATGAGCGCAGATACCTCTTCGACCGATACCGCGACGCCGCGGCTCAAACGCACCCCGCTCTACGACGAGCATCGCGCGCTGGGAGCGCGTCTTGTCGAGTTCAGCGGCTGGGAGATGCCTGTTCAGTATAGTGGCATCCTGGAAGAACACCGCGCCGTCCGCGAGCGCGCGGGCATTTTCGACGTCTCTCACATGGGCGAGTTTCGCATCGAGGGTCCGGGAGCGCTCGATTTCTTGCAGAGCCTCGTCCCCAACAACGTCGCCCGGCTGACCGACGGCCAGGCGCTCTATACGCAAATCTGCAATGAGCATGGCGGCACGCTGGACGACCTCACGATCTACCGCTTCGGCGACACACGCTACATGGCCGTGGTCAACGCGGATACGACGGAGCATGACTGGGCCTGGTTTACACAGCAGGCTGCTGGACGCGATGATGTCAGACTGACCAACATCTCCGACGAGATGGGGCTGCTCGCGCTGCAAGGGCCGCGCGCCCGCGACATCCTGAGCACCCTCACCGACACCGACCTCGACACTATCGCGTACTACCACTTTGCCGAAGGGGCCATCGCGGGCATCTCCTGTCTGATCTTGCGCACCGGCTATACTGGTGAAGACGGCTTCGAGCTGTGCTGTGCCAGCAGCGATGTGGTGGCGCTCTGGCGGGCGCTGCTGGCGGCGGGCGCCTCGGCGGGGCTGCTCCCGGCTGGGCTGGGCGCGCGCGATACGCTCCGGCTGGAGGCGGGCTTCTGCCTCTACGGCCACGAGCTGAACGAGCGGATCACGCCGCTGGAGGCCGGCCTCGGCTGGTCGGTCAAGCTGGAGAAGGGCCACGATTTCATCGGACGCGAGGCGCTGCTGGCGCAGAAGGAACAGGGGCTGCCGCGCAAACGGGTGGGCATCGAGCTACGCGGCGGGGGCGTTCCGCGCGCTGGCTACCCCATTCTGCGCGAGGGCGCGGCCATCGGCGAGTTGACTAGCGGCACTGTCGGTCCCACTGTTGGCAAGGCGATTGGCATGGGCTATGTCCCGCCGGAGCACGCCGCCCCTGGCACGGAGATCGCCATCGAGATTCGCGGTAAGGCGGTTCCAGCGGTCATCGTCGCGCTTCCGTTCTATAAGCGCGCGAAGTAATCTCTCACGCATTGTGATTTGAGCGGGCGTGCAGGCGCCGGAGGAGCAGAAGCAAGATGGCCAAGACGGATCAGCCAGACGATCTCAAATACGCTGAAACGCACGAGTGGGTGCGCGTCGAAGGTGACGAGGCGACCATTGGCATCTCGGACTACGCCCAGGATGAGCTGGGCGATGTCGTCTATCTCGACCTTCCCTGGGACGACGCAGGCAGCCGGGACTTCAAGGCGGGCGAGCACTTCGGCGATATCGAGTCGGTCAAAGCGACCTCGGAGCTATTCATCCCAGTGAGTGGCGCGCTCGTCGCCGTCAACAGCGCCCTCCAGAGCACGCCAGAGCTGGTGAATAGCGAGCCATACGCTGGTGGCTGGATGCTGCGCGTGCGGCTCTCCGATCCCGCCGAGCTAGATAAACTGATGGACGCCGCCGCCTACACGGAGTTCCTCAAGACGGCTGGACATTAGCTCGAGCAGGCGGGCGGTTAAACCGCGCCTGAACGGGTCGCTCTCGCTCCGCCACAAAACCTGCCTACGCAGGTTTCTCCCAGATCTGCCCGACGTATGTCACGATGGGCTACCTCTGGAGAGTCCGCGCAGGCGGACTTCGTGGCCGCAGGCCGTTCAGGCGCGACTTCAGTCGCCAGCGTCCCCTTGCCCGTTGGTCAGGCTGGTATAGCGCCACATCGTATAATGCTACTCAGGAGATCTATGCCGACCTCCCTGTAGACACCACTACGTCCCGGCGATGCTGCCCATCGCGGGCTGGCGAGGAATCAAACACGTCATGAGCTATGTGCCAAACACCTCCGCCGAGCAGCAGGAGATGCTGCGCGCGGTTGGAGCCTCCTCCATCGAAGATTTGTTGACCCCGATCCCCAGCGCGGTGCGCCTCAAACGTCCGCTGGAGCTTCCCCCGTCGCTGGCCGAGCCTGATCTGCGGCGGCTGATGCTGGGCATGGCCGAGCAGAACGCTGACCTCGACCACTACATCTCCTTCCTGGGCGCGGGTACATATGACCATTTCGTGCCGAGCCTCGTCCCCGCGCTGGTGAAGCGGAGCGAGTTTCTGACCTCGTATACGCCCTACCAGCCCGAGGTCAGCCAGGGGATGCTTCAGGCGATCTATGAGTACCAGACGATGGTCTGCCAGATTACCAACATGGACGTCGCCAACGCCTCGCTCTACGACGGCTCGACGGCGGTGGTGGAGGGCGCGCTGATGGCGGTTGGCCCCTCAGGGCGCGGCGAGGTGCTCGTCTCGCGGGCGCTCGATCCGCAGTATCGCGCCACCTTGCAGACCTACGCCAATGCGCGCGGCTTCACGATGCGCGAGATTGGCCTGGATAATGGCGTGACCTCGGTGGCTGAGCTTGAGGCGGCGATGACACCCGAAACCAGGGCGGTCATCATCCAGCAGCCGAACTTCCTCGGCGCGTTCGAAGATGTACGCGGCGTTGAGAAAGTAACGCACGCGGGCAAGGCGGCGTTCATCGTCGCCATCACTGAGCCAGCCTCGCTTGGCGTGCTGGCTGCGCCGGGAGACTACGGCGCTGATATCGTCGCGGCGGAGGGGCTGAGCCTGGGCAACCCGATGGGCTACGGCGGCCCGGCGCTCGGTCTCTTCGCCGCGCGCAACGACTACCTGCGCAAGCTGCCGGGACGACTGGCGGGCAAGACACTCGACTCGCGCGGCCAGGACGCCTATGTGCTGACGCTCCAGACGCGCGAGCAGCAGATTCGCCGCGAGCGCGCCACCTCGAATATCTGCACCAATCAATCGCTGCTGGCGGTCGCCGCGACCATCTATCTCGCCGCGCTGGGCAAGGAGGGCTTCCGGGAGCTTGGCGAGCAATGCCTGCAACGCGCCCACTACGCGCAGGAGCGCATCTGTTCGCTGCCGGGCTTCGAGCCGCTCTTTACCAGACCCTTCTTCGACGAGTTCGCGGTGCGCTGCCCGATACCGGTGGAGCAGCTCAACGCGGGGCTGCGCGACGAGGGCATCAGCGGCGGCCTCGACCTGAGTAGCGACTATCCCGAGTTGGGCAACGCGGCGCTCTTCTGTGTGACGGAGACCCGCACGCGCGAGGATATCGAGGCGCTGGTGGCGGCGATGGAAGAAGTGGCGGGTGAGAACCGATGAGCACT
>DATEGV010000013.1:0-6405 GCA_035279925.1 Ktedonobacterales bacterium
ACTATGCGCGCGGGATGTATAAGACTCACCGTGTGGCGAATACTGAGCCGTCCACCAAGGTTGACTGGCTCTTGGGCGGTCATGAACAGCGGGGAACTGCGCGCATAGAACCTGCGAGTCTGAGCGATCCCTGGGCAGGTAATTTCAGGTCAACCCCCAACTTTGGGATTGAACTTGGAGGACGGGCGGGGCTGTTCATCGAGGCCAATCGAGTAACGGTTGACGGGATGGACTTCGATGTCGGGTATGCTGACCCGGAGCTCTCAGCGCCTGAGTAGCCTGGACGCCGTGTCTCTGAGTCGGCTCATATTCCAATGGCCAGTAGCTAAACCTTCACCGAGGCGACCAGCTTCTCCGGCATCGCCAGGGGGTTGACAATCGCCGGGGGCTACTACACTTACGCCGCAGCATACGACAACGAGCAGCGCCCCGCCACCTAGCAGAGCACGCCGAGCAACCCCACCTCGACCGCCAGTTACCGGTACGACGGCTCAGGCAACGAATCGCCCCGTTCGCTCGCCAGCGCCACCAAGTCAGCGAGCACGCTCTCGCTGTTTGTCACGGCCTCCGCATAGGTAGCGCCGTGCGTATGCGCGAAGTATCGTCCGGTATTCTCCCATTCTGGGAAGCTCACCACATATGCCCCATCTTCTGGCGACCATTCGATCAGCATAGAGTAGTGGCGCCGCTCGCACATGGGCAATCTCCCTTCATTGACGAGCCGCTCTGTCGCGACATTCTACTCGATAGCGCGGCAGGGAACCAGCGCGGGCATATCAGCGTCACAGATGTAGGCGCCGAAAGGAAACGACCACCTGTGATGTAGGAGAGAGACCATGCATACGTGGAGACTGATCATGCGAACGCTGCTTCCGGCCAGCTTCGCGCTGCTATTCACGCTGAGCGGCTGCGGCGCGAAGACGAGCGCAGGCGTGGGAAGTGGTGGCCAGGCGAGCTTACATTGCACGGCGGCGCCCACCGGCCACGGCATAGACACCACGAATTACGGCATCGCCTGCACTGTGTCGGGCGCGGCCAGTGGCGACACGTCATTCAGTCTGAGTTACGCGCTTGCCCGCTCGAACGGTAGCGCATTGACCTATGGCGTCGCCTGCCAGGGCACATTGAGCAACGGACAGGGCACATGCTCGCAGACCGTCGTCGTCATCGCGCCGAATGATCCGGCAAATCTGCGGGTGACGGCGACACTCGCGCCGAGTAAGAAGGTCATCGGCCCCATGCACCCAACGATCACGACGGCGGTATCGCCGGGCTGACCTCATCCAGCCGCCGCGCCAATCGGGCTGCCGGCTCCTGACCTCACCCCCTGTCCCCCTCTCCTGTGGGAGAGGGGGAACCCATAGCACGGTGAGCGCCATCGCAGCCCACATTCAGATTTGACAGCATGCTCACGATGAGAGAAGATGCTTGTCGAAATCGGTGTTGGCGCTACTCGTTTCGCGTGGGGACTATCGGTGGTGATGCGCAAGGTAGAGATGGACCTCGGCGTCCTGGCCGCGGCGCTGGCGCTCATCGCGGTGGCGTTGATACAGACGCGGCAGGCTGTGGAATATGTCTCTTATGTGCGTCCCTTTGGAGGGCCGGTCTCCACGGTTGCGATACCGATCACGCTCGACATGTCCAGCGCGCCGGTGATCCTCATCGGCATGGGCGCTCTGTTCGTGTGCCTCGGTTCGCTGGTGGACGCACGAATTCGCACGAGTAGTCGCGTAGCGCCGCTCGTGCTGCTCTTGTCGGGCGCCGTCTTCTGCGCGCTCACAACAGTTGGCGTCAGCGAAATCTGGCTGTCACTCGGTAACACGCCCTCCGATGCTGCGCAACTGGCGCCGCCTTCGGCAGGGCTCAGTCTGACTGTCGTCTTCATGCCCGTAACGGTCGCAAGTTGCCTCTGCGCCCTCGTCGCGCTGTCTCGCCATCAATCACGTCGGCCCGACGACAAACAAGAGCAAGCAAGATCGTAGTATCCGCGCGGGTTCACCGCAGCTGCAAGAGGCATAGATCAGCGCGACCAGCCGCAAGCATCGTGTTCAGCTCGTTGGCGGTGGTGAGGTAGCCGCCGACGAGCGTTGGCACACCAGCGTCGGTGCGCACACGATCGCTCAGCGGTGTCAGGAAGCCCGGGCCATAGGGTGGGTCGGCGTTAGCGGTGGTCTGGCCTGCGAGGATATGGAGCAGGTCGCAGCCGTGCGCGGCAAGGATGCGCGCCGCCGCAATCGCGTCCGCTTCCGTCAGGCCGCCGGGCGCCCAGTCCGTCACGGAGAGCGCGACGAGCAGCGGCTTACCCTCCGGCCAGACGGCGCGCACGGCCTCCAGCGTCTCAAGTGGGAAGCGCAGCCGCCGCTCCAGTGAGCCGCCGTACTCGTCCTCACGGTGATTGGTGAGCGGGGAGATGAAGCTGGCCAGCAGATAACCGTGGCCCATGTGCAGTTCCAGCGCGTCGAAGCCGACGGCGTCGGCCACGCGCGCGGCCTGCGCGAAAGCGTCGCGGATGGCGGCCATGCCCGCGGCGTCCAATTCGCGGGGAGTCTGGCTCCTTGGCGTGTAGGGCAGGGGCGAGGCGGAGACGAGCGGCCACGCGCCATCCCGCAACGGACGATCCAGGCCATCGCGCCGGGGTCGGGTGGCTCCGCGCCGTCCGGCATGGTTGAGTGAGAGAGCCACACGCGCGTTCGGGGCGGCGTCATGGATGGCGGCGACACTGGCGCTCCACGCGGCGCGCTGCTTTGGAGTATAAGCGCCGGGGCATTCGGGTGAGATGCGGCCCTGCTCCGTGACGGCGACGGGATGCGTCAACACGAGGGCGGCTCCCCTGGCGGCGAGCGCGCGGCAGCGGTCGCGGTAGCCGGCGTCCACGACGCCATCCCGCGCGGTCGGTGGGTCGGCGGGCATGGCGGCGACGCGCGTCGCCAGCGTCATATCGCGCAGACGCAGCGACTTGAAGAGCGGCGCGGGGGCGATCAGGGCGGGCGCCGTCGCATTGGGTTGGTCCTGGCGCGCGAACCACTCATCCACCCCGGCGACATAGCCGGCGTCGCGCAGACGCAGATCGTCATAGGTGATGCGGCCGCTGCGCGTCAGCAGGTGGAAACTGAACTGGGTCGGGGCGAGGCTGGCCGTGCGGCGCACGCGCTCGAAGTAGGCCTGGCTCTCACGGGCGGCGCGTTGCAGCGATTCGACGACAGGGCGGCGCTCCAGTTCGTACTCGACGAGGGCGGATTCGAGCGTCGGGAAGTGATTGACGGCGTGGGCCAGCGCGATGGCGTCTTCCATAGCGAGCTTGGTGCCGGAACCGATGGAGAAGTGCGCGGTGTGGGCGCTGTCGCCCAGCAGGACGAGGTTGCCGGCGTGCCAGTGGCGGCAGGTGACGGTCGGGAAGCTGATCCACTTCGAGTTGTTGCCGAGCAGACGCGAGCCGCGCAGGTCGTCGCGGAACAACTGCTCGCAGTAGGCGATGCTCCGCTGCTCGTCGGCGCTGTCCAGGCCGGCCGCGCGCCAGGTCTCCTCGTCGCATTCGACGATGAAGGTGCTGGTGGCGCCCCCGAACGGATAGGCGTGGACCTGGAAGAAGCCGTGCGTGTTCTCGCGGAAGATGAAGGTGAAGGCGTCGAAGGGCTTGTCCGTGCCGAGCCAGATGTAGCGCGCCCGGCCCATGCGAATCGCCGGCTGGAAGACCTGCTCGTGCGTCTTGCGCGCCAGGCTATTGACACCGTCGGCGGCGAGGATGAGGTCGGCGTCGCCCAGCGCGGCGAGGTCGGGAATCTCGGTCTGGAAGCGGAGTTCGACGCCAAGCTCGGCGCAACGGCTCTGTAGAATCTGGAGCAGCAGCTTGCGCGGCATGCCGGCGAAGACGTGCCCGCCACAGCGCATGAGGCGGTCGCGGAAGTGGATGTCTATCGCGTCCCAGAGGACGAAGCTTTCGGTGATGGCGGTATAGGTAGGCTCGTCGGCCTCACGGAAGGAGGCGAGCGTGCGGTCAGAGAAGACGACGCCCCAGCCATAGGTCGCGTCGGGCGGGTTGCGCTCGACGATGGTGACGGCGCGCGCGGAGTCGGCCTTCTTGAGCAGCAATCCGGCGTAGAGTCCGGCGGGTCCGGCGCCGAGGATGGTGATCTTCACGCCGTTGGCCTTCCACTACCTTGCGCCTGCAAGTGGCCGGCGAATAAATTCGCGCCTGGATGGCCTGTGGCCGCGAAACCCGCCTGCGCGGGTTCGGGAGCGGCGTTGCGGGCTGTTGGCATGGCGATGGGCAGTGCGCGCCTCATGAGTACCCCAACTCCCCGATGAGCGTGCCGAGTTGATCGAGCTGGTCAAGCTGCGCGACGGTGGGGAAGAGAATCATCTCATCGCAGCCGGCCTCGGCGTAGCCGCGCAGGAACTGGGCAAGCGCCTGTGGTGTGGTGAGCAGACCGGCGGCGATCTTCTCGGCGAATGGGCCGGTGAAGGCGTAGTAGTCGCGCAGGTAGTCGGCGCCGGCGGCCGCGGCCTCGGAGCCGAGCGCGAAGTAGCCCTGACCCCAGAGGATGGGCAGGCCAGGGCGACCGGCGTCGCTCCAGGCGGCGCGAGCCTTGTCGGCGGCGCGGCTGAAGGCGCGGGGTGGTCCGCCGCCATGCGCGTAGCCGTCGGCGAATCGGGAGATGCGACTGAACGCCTGGTCGCTGAGGCCGCCGATGAGAAGCTGTGGGGCGCCGAGCGCATCGGTGAGTGGTCCGATGGCGCGTTCCTCCCAGATCGTCCGCAGGGTGTCGAGCTGTTCGGCGAGGCGGCGGCCGCGCGTCCGGTACTCGACGCCGGTGGCTTCGTAGTCTTCCTGGCGGGCCCCAACGGCGAGGCCAAGGGTCAGCCGGCCACCGGAGAGGGCGTGGATCGAGGCGGCGGACTTGGCGAGCAGGGCGGAGTTGCGCAGCGGGCCGATGATGATGTTGGTGGCCAGGCGCACGCGCGATGTGACGCCGGCGGCGGCGGCAAGGATGGCCAGTGGCTCGTAGCTGTCATAGACGATGCGGTCGAGGACGGCGATGGTGGCGAAAGGGCCGGTGTCGGCGCGGCGAGCCCAATCGAGGACGAGCGCGCCCCCCGCGCCAGGGATCGTCGAGGGCAGGCCGATACCCACACGCATGTCGTTCGCGCTCCCTTCTTGGTGGACGAGGGGTGTCTGTGCGGGCATTGTACCGCGCGGGCGGAGGAGCAGACAAGCGGGGGCGGATGTCGCTTGAGTCATGGTCATCGTGCGCAAGGGCGTCATCTGGCGACCCTATTGCTTACCCGACCTGACAATGAGTAGAATTGAGTGGAATAGCGGGCGGGGGCGCAGATGCCACGAAAGATACGTCAATTGCGAGCTGACCTCGCGCGTGCGGGATTTGTGGAGCGCGCGGGGCGCGGCAAAGGGAGCCACACCTGGTGGGCGCATCCAACTGGTGTGACGGTCAATCTTCCAGGGCATGATGGCGACGACGCAAAACCATATATGGAAAAGCAGCTGCGAGATGCGATGTCGCAAATACGAGCAGTAGCGCGGCAGACCGATCAGCCGCCGGGGGGAGAGCGCCGATGAGCGAGCAACAGCAGTATTCGATGGTGATTGAGTGGTCACCGGAAGATGAGGCGTACGTGGTCAGCTTCCCCGAGTGGGCGAGCACAGGGCGATATTTTGCGCATACTCACGGCGCCACCTACGCTGAGGCGGTGGCAAAGGGTGAAGATGTGCTCGCTGACCTGGTGGAGTTGGCGCGTGAGCAAGGCGATCCGTTGCCGGCGCCTCGAGTATACGCCGCTTCCGCCTAGCGGGCGACCACGACACCGACGCATATGCGCATCAGTCCTCCTCGCTGAAGATTGTGACACATTACCCCACCCGGGCGGGCGCGCGCATGCGCTTCGCCCCAAGCAGCGCGCCGTACCAGCCCAGCCCCGCGCCCACGGCGGCGGCGGCGATGCTCATCAGCGCGGCGATCAGGATGATCGCAAACACGAGGATGCCCACGGGGGTCGGGGTCTGCGTGGCGTCCCGACTCCGCAGCAGTTGCAGCGTGATCGAGACTGCTGACCCACAGCCGCAGAGCGCGCCCGCTATCGCCCCCGCCAGCACGCCGGAGCGCGTCGTGTCGGTGTGTTCGGTGGTCCAGCGGCCCGTCTCGAAGCAGAGGCCCAAGACGCAGAGGAACACGCCACACGAAACGATACAGCCGCCGGTGGCTTGCGGGAAGGCCGGCACGCTGCTGAGGCACAACCCGAAGATACCAAAGATGAACCCATAGCGCACGCTTGCCCGGAGGTCGACTTCTGATGAGGGTGTCATGCGGTTCTGTCCATTTCAGTGGTCATACATTGGATTCGGTTGGATTATTGGCTGCGGTGATGGGCTTTGGTCCGCTTCCCGTCCCG
>DATEGV010000014.1:0-27462 GCA_035279925.1 Ktedonobacterales bacterium
CTGCTCGACGAGCCGCCCCTCGCTCTTGGACGATGCGCCCCTCGATGCGCCGCCCTCGTGCGTGGCCACCCACTCGCCCAGTCGTGTCAGAGTGTTGCGCGCCTCCACCCAGCGACGCCAGCGCGCCACCGTCGCCCACAGCGCCTCCGTCGAGTAGATCCAATTGGCGCGGTATCGCTGGCTCAGCAGGTAGACGCGCAGCGCCGGCGGCGGGACGCCCTCCTCATCCAGCAGCGAGCGTATGGTGATGAACGTCCCGGAATGGGCCATCTTCTCCTCCTGGCCCGCCGCCTTCGAGAGGCTCATCATGCCGGTATGGATCCAGTAACGCACGAACGGAACTTTGTCGGTGAGGCTTTCGCTCTGCGCGATCTCGTTCTCATGATGTGGGAAGATGAGATCACTGCCGCCGCCGTGGATGTCTATCTGCTCGCCTAACGTCTCCATCGCCATCGTCGAGCATTCGATGTGCCACCCAGGCCGCCCTTCGCCCCACGGACTCTCCCACCAGGGCTCGCCGGGCTTGGCGCCTTTCCAGAGCGCGAAGTCGCGCGGGTCGCGCTTGCGCTCGTCCGGCTCGATGCGCGCTCCCGCCCGCATCGCCTCCTCGTCGCGCCCGGAGAGCTTGCCGTATGTTGGGAAGCTGGGCACTGAGAAGTACACATCGTGGTCCAGGACATAGGCGTGGCCGGAGGCGATCAACCCCTCAACGAAGACGATGATCTGCGGGATGAACTCGGTGACATAGGTATACACATCGGCGCGGCGCACACCCAGGCGGTCCATGTCACGGAAGTACGACTCCGTGTAGCGGCGAGCGGCCTCGGCGGCGGGTATCCCGTCGCGCAGACCGGCGGCGATGATCTTGTCGTCAATGTCGGTGAAGTTCTGCACGAAGCGCACGGGGTAGCCGCGATACTCCAGGTAGCGCCGCACCGTGTCGTTGACGATGAACGTGCGGGCGTGGCCCACATGTGGCTCGTTCTTGGGCGTCAAGCCGCAGACGTACATCTTGACGGGCAAGCCGTCCGGCGTAAACGTCTCTTTGTGGCCGGATTCAGTATTGTAGAACTGCATGAGGATGCCTCTCTTTGCTGGTCGCTCGGTCGTGGACGGCGCGACAGCGTCTAGCGCCGCACGTCACATACCGCCAATAAGCGTCGAATTGCGCGGAATACGTGGTGGGAAGATGAAGCGCGCCCGCCAGGTCGCCACTCTCGCGCGGTGGTGTCGAGACTCCACGCGGAGGACGGCGAGGCTACCAGCGGGCGCTCATACAGGCGCAACACGAGCGGCGTGGAGCGGCGGTCGCGGCGAGAGACATCCGCGACGCGGTGGGGAATGTATTGAGGTCGGCTCGAACTGGCATGTGCGCTTCGCTCCACCCTTCAGCGCGAATCGTGGTCGCGCGTTCTCCCCGTATTATCGCTTGACGAGCGGCCCGGCGTCAAGCCGGCGGCCACGGTTCGCTTGACATACGACGCGACACAATGCTATGCTGTTTGCGGCGTTGAGACACCTCTACGCCACACAACAACTGAATATGTCGCTCATCCAGACGGGTGGAGGGAACGGCCCTGTGAAACCCGGCAACCAGCAGGCGATATTCGCCTGGCTCGGTGCCAACTCCGGCAGAGACAACGCTCTCTGAGAGATGAGCATCAACCCACCGAGCACGCTTTCGCGGCTCACGGCGCCTTGATGCGGCTTCTCCCACCCGGAGAGGCCGTTTTTTGTGGGTTCGCCAGATGTCCCAGTTCCTAACCGGATGAGCATTAAACTTCTCGCGCGCCGGTTGACGGCGGGCGAGTGAGGAACCCATGCAGCACCACGCCGACAGCAGCGCCGCCACCGTCTCACCATCCGCCGACGACTCGCCCTTCACCCCGGAAGGGCTGCCCCGTACGCTCTGGTGGGATGACTCCCTCGCCGCCCTGCGCCTGATTGACCAGACACGATTGCCGCATGAGGTCATCGTCCTCACCTGTGCGGACGCGGAGACCGTCGGCGAGGCGATTCGCGCGTTGCGCGTGCGTGGCGCCCCGGCCATCGGCGTCGCCGCCGCCTTCGGACTGGCCCTTGGCGCGCGGTCGGAGGTAACCCCTGCGATGGACGGCCCCGCGGCGCTGGCGCGACTGTACGCGGTTGGGGATCGTCTGCGCGCCACGCGCCCGACGGCCGTGAATCTCGCCTGGGCGGTGGAACGATTGCTGCGCGTAGCCGCCCAGTATGTGGACGCGCGCCTGCCGATAGCGGAATTGCCCGCGCGACTCCTCGATGAGGCGCGACTGGTCGCCGACGAGGACGCCGCCGCGTGCCGCGCGATGGGCGATCTTGGCTCGTCGCTCATCGCCGACGGCGACACCCTGCTCACACACTGCAACGCAGGCGCGCTGGCCACCGCCGGCATGGGAACCGCGCTGGCGCCCATCTTCCGCGCGCACCAGCAGGGCAAGCGCCTGCACGTCTATGTGGACGAGACGCGCCCGGTCCTGCAAGGCGCGCGACTGACAGCGTGGGAGCTCCAGCGGGCCGGCGTCGCGCAGACGCTCATCACGGACAACATGGCCGCCCACTTCATGCGCCGCGCGGACATTCGGGCCGTCTTCGTCGGCGCGGACCGTATCGCGGCGAACGGCGACGTGGCGAACAAGATCGGCACCTACGGCGTGGCGCTGCTGGCCCACGCGCACGGTATCCCGCTCTACGTCGTCGCGCCGCGCTCGACGATTGATCTGCGTCTGCCCGACGGCGACGCGATACCCATCGAGGAGCGCGCGGCCACAGAGGTGACGGGTCTTGGCGGGGCGCGCGTGGCGCCGGAAGGCGTGGCGGTGGCCAACCCTGCGTTTGACGTGACGCCGGCGCGCTACGTCGCCGCGATTGTGACGGAGGCGGGCATCGCCCGACCACCCTACGCCGAGAGCCTTCACCGGCTCTGCTCAGTAGATCAACCAAATGTTAACCAGGGAACGCTAGAGTGATCGAAAGTGTGTGTGTGTTCGAATGGACGACGGTGGTGGGGGCGCGCGGTGAAACAATCGCGGCTCGCGCCGGCTCTGTCTCCACTGTGCGCGTGTTGAGATTCCGGGAGGCGACGTGGCGATTACGGTAGTGGGATCGGTGGCGCTGGATACCATCGAAACCCCGTTCGATACGGCGGATAACGTCTTGGGCGGCGCGGCGTCCTATTTCACCATCGCCGCCGCGCTCTATGACGCGGTGAATCTGGTCGCCGTCGTTGGGGAGGACTTCCCCGATAAGTATCTGCGGTTGCTGCGCAGTCGCAACATTGATCTGCGCGGCTTGCGGACGGCGCCCGGAACGACCTTCCGCTGGGGCGGGAAATACCGTCTCGACCTCAACACCCGCGACACGCTCTTTACCGAGCTTGGCGTCTTCGCCGCGTTCCACCCCGACGTGCCCGAGGCCTATCGCGGCGCCGAGATCGTCTTTCTGGCGAATATCCTGCCGCAGCTCCAGCTCGACGTGCTGCGCCAGACCGGCGAGTCAGCGGGCGCGCAGATTCGCGCGCTGGACACGATGAACCTGTGGATCGAGACGGCGAAGGATGATCTCCTCGACGTGATGCGGCGCGTGGATATCGTGCTGATCGCGGAGGAAGAGGTGCGCCAGCTTTCGGAGACGCCGAGCCTGCGCGCGGGCGTCAAATACATCCTCGAGCTTGGACCGAAGCTGCTGGTGGTCAAGCAGGGGAGCTACGGCGCGCTGCTGTTTTCGCGCGACGGTGAGTTCTTCGCGGCGCCGGCGTATCCCCTGGAGGAGGTGCGTGATCCCACCGGGGCAGGCGACGCCTTCGCGGGCGGCTTCCTGGGCTACCTGTCCAGCCGGCTGAGCGCGAAGCACCCACTCACGTGGTCGGACTACAAACGCGCCTTGATTCACGGGAATATCATGGGGTCGTACACCTGCGAAGCCTTCGGCGTCGCGCGTCTGGAATCGCTCACGCGCGAGCAGGTCGAGGCGCGCTATCGCGAGTTCGTTCGCTTTACGCACTTCGAAGGTGAGTGGTGATATGTCGGACAGCAGTAGTTGACATGAGTGACCGGCTACCACGCATCACCGCTGCCGATCTCTTGCGGGCGCTAGGGCGAGACGGTTGGCAGATTGTCCGCCAAAGCGGCAGTCACGCGGCGATGAAGCACGCAATCAAGAAGGGGCGTGTCACCGTGCCCATTCATGCAGGCATGATACTTAAACTGAAGACGCTCAGCACGATCTTGGATCAAGCCGAGTTGACTGCGGACGACCTTCGCAAGTTACTGTGACCGGGAGGCCAAATGACTGAACGACAGTACACAATCATTCTGACTCCCGATGCAGAGGACGGCGGATTCACCGTGACTGTGCCTGCATTGCCTGGCTGTGTCACTCAGGGAGAGACTGTGGAGGAGGCAATCGCGATGGCGCGTGACGCCGTCAAGGTGCATCTCGACGCGCTTGCGTCCGACGGCGAGCCGATTCCAGTGGAGGAAGCTCACCCGCAAGCAATCATTATTACTGTTGCCGCATGAACAAGCGCAACGCGCAAGCGTTGACATATTGGCCGGAGATGGACGGCGCGGCGAAAATCCGCGTCATCACCGGCGCCGTGACCTCCGCTTTTCGTTTCGCGCCTGGAGGAGCGCATTAGTGGAGCACCCGGTCACACAGATACGGTGATGGTACAGGAGGATGCGCGGGTCGCATTCGCTGGCCATCTAGTTCCACCGTCCCTGGACGTGGACGGAGCGAATGGGAGACGATCCACCGGCGATCGGACCTCCAGAAACGATGAACAGACCGATGAATAGGGAGAATCCTGTGACGACAAGTTCAACCGGCGTCAGAGGTGACGTAAAAGACCTGGCGCTCGCCGCGCACGGCAAGGCGCGCATCCTCTGGGCCGCGCGCGACATGCCCGTCCTGCGGATGATTCGCGAGCGCTTCGAGCGCGAACAGCCGCTCAAAGGCATTCGCATCTCCGCCTGCCTGCACGTGACGACCGAGACGGCGAACCTCGCGCGCACGCTGAAGGCCGGCGGCGCCGATGTCGTCCTCTGCGCGTCGAACCCGCTCTCCACGCAGGACGACGTGGCCGCCGCGCTGGTGGCCGAGTACGGCATCCCGACCTACGCCATCAAGGGCGAGGACGAGCAGACGTACTACAAGCACATTCACATCGCGCTCGATCACGCCCCGCAGATGACGATGGATGACGGGTGCGATCTCGTGTCGTCGCTGCACAAAGAGCGGCAGGACCTGATTCCGAACGTCATCGCCGGCACCGAGGAGACGACGACGGGCGTCATTCGGTTGCAGAGCATGGAGAAGAACAGCGTGCTGCGCTTCCCCGTGCTGGCCGTCAATGAGTCCGACACCAAGCACCTCTTCGACAATCGCTACGGCACGGGCCAGAGCACGGTCGGCGCGATAGTCAGCGCGACCAACCTGCTGCTGGCGGGGCGCAACTTCGTCGTCGCCGGCTACGGCTGGTGCGGCAAAGGCGTCGCGTCCCGCGCGCACGGCCTGGGCGCGAACGTGATCGTCACCGAGGTGAACCCGGTGCGGGCCATCGAAGCCACGATGGACGGCTTCCGGGTGATGCCGATGCTCGACGCCGCCAAGATCGGCGATGTCTTCGTCACCGTGACGGGCGACATCAACGTGATTGACCGCGCGCACCTGGAAGTGATGAAGGACGGCGCGGTGATCGCCAACTCCGGCCACTTCAACGACGAGATCAACATCCCGGCGTTGGAGGCGCTGGCCACCGGCGGCCACCGGCCCGCGCGCGACTTCGTCGAGGAGTACAGCCTGGGCGACGGACGCAACCTCTACCTGCTGGCGGATGGGCGTCTGGTGAACCTGTCGGCGGCGGAAGGGCACCCAGCGAGCGTGATGGACATGAGCTTCGCGAACCAGGCGCTGGGCGCGGAGTACATGCTGCAGAACGCGAAATCGTTGCAGCCGAAGGTGTATACCATCCCGACGGAGATTGACCAGGAGATCGCGCGGCTCAAGCTCCAGGCGATGGGCCTGACGATTGACACGCTCTCACAGGAGCAGCAGGACTACCTGGGCGCCTGGGAGTCCGGCACGTAGTCGTCTCACATGAGCCGTCGCGCTGAGCGACGGACACGGCCTCCTCTCCAGCTTCGGCCGGGGAGGAGGTTGCCGGGACCGATTGGCGACCACGTCGGCGGCCGGCGGCGAATAGTCTCGCGATGTGACGAACGGGCACAGCGCCAAGAAAGGGTCTTTGAGGGGTACACGACGATGTCCAGCAGTTTCATGACCGATCCGAAGAGCTTCTTTACCAGTGAGAGTGTGACCGAGGGCCACCCGGACAAACTCTGCGACCAGATCAGCGACGGCGTGCTCGACGCCATTCTCGCGGAAGACCCGCTGGCGCGCGTCGCCTGCGAATCCGCGACGACCACCGGCCTGGTGCTGGTGGCGGGCGAGATCACGACGACCGCGTGGGTGGACATTCCTGAGATCGTCCGCGGCACGATCAAGAACGTCGGCTACGTTGACGCCCGCTACGGCTTCGACTACCGCACCTGCGGCGTCGTGACCTCCATCGGCAAGCAGAGCCCGGACATTGATCGCGGCGTCAGTTCCGCGCTCGAATATCGCGAGCGTGTCGCCACCGGCTCGCTCTCCGACGCCGAGCTTGACGCGATTGGGGCCGGCGACCAGGGCATGATGATCGGTTTCGCCTGCAACGAGACGCCGGAGCTGATGCCCGCGACGATCAGCTTCGCGCACAAGCTCACCCGCCAGCTCTCGCAGGTCCGCCGGGCCTCGTGGGATGGCCGCGGCTCGATGGACTACCTGCGCCCGGACGGCAAGAGCCAGGTGACGATCCAGTACGAGCGCGGCAAGCCTGTCCGCGTGGATACGGTGGTCATCTCGACGCAGCACGCGGAGGACGTGGAGCAGGACAAGATTCGCGCCGATGTGATCGAGCAGATCATCAGGCCGGTGATTCCCGCCGAGTTGCTGGATGACAACACGAAGTACTACGTGAACCCCACGGGCCGGTTCGTCGTTGGTGGTCCGATGGGCGACGCGGGCCTGACGGGCCGCAAGATCATCGTGGACACCTATGGCGGAATGGCTCGCCACGGCGGCGGCGCCTTCTCCGGCAAAGACTGCACGAAGGTGGACCGCTCGGCGGCCTACGCGGCGCGCTACGTCGCCAAGAACATCGTCGCGGCTGGCCTCGCGGACCGCTTCGAGCTGCAGATTGCGTACGCGATCGGCGTCGCGCGCCCGCTCTCGATCTTTGTCGAGACGTTCGGGACAGGCAAGGTCTCCGATGAGAAGCTGATCGAGCTCATCCACGAGCACTTCGATCTGCGCCCCGCCGGAATCATCCAGACGCTGAACCTGCGCCGGCCCATCTATCAGCCCACCGCCGCCTTCGGCCATTTCGGTCGCACGGACATTGACGCGCCGTGGGAAAACACCGACAAGGCGGCCACCCTTCGCCGCGCGGTCGGCGAGGCCGTGTTGCAGCCCGCGTAGGCGCCGCACTAACCCCACCCCTTCCCGTTCCGACGGGAAGCAGCGGACCTAACCCCCTAACCCCCTTCCCGCCCATGCGGGAAGGGGGAACCTGCGTTGTGGCAAATTGCGGCAAGCGCACGTTCTCTCAATGCCGCACCGCCGATACAGGAATTGAATACCACAACTCTGGTCCGATGGAGGGGAGATCGTAGATATGAGGAGCTGAAGTCGTAAGGCGCGGGGCGCTGAACGCGGATCGAATCGTCGCTCCAGCCACCGCTTTGAATGGCCCCACCCCGAAGTAGTCATACCCCTGTGTATAGGTTTGCAAACTGACGAGTAACGTGTCGCCCGACACATGGCTCGGCATTGCCATCCACGTGAACAATGTCTCGCCAGCCTGCCATCGCTGCGTCGCGCAGTCGTCGAACGCGGCGGGATGTGTCACTGTGCCATCCGCATGGAGGACTCTCGCGAGCCCTCGATAGGCGGTTATCATGCCCGCTGTCTCGGAATCCCGTAGCACCGTCCAACGCAAGCGAAGGGTGTGCGCGTCCGTCAAGGCGATCGCGTCAAGTTTCAAGCCGGACCCGTTCGCCATTGCAAATGTGGCGGGCGCGACAGCGGTCTCGTCTGCGAGCGCAGGTGTCTGACCGTCCACCCTATACGCCACCATTGGTTCTGTCCCGGGCATCTGAATGTTTGCCACATGAACCGCGTTCGGCAGGGTACGGAGGAACTTTGCGTTGGCGCCTTCGCCATAGGTCGCGGCAACGATTGCTGGCCCTTGGGTGGGCGCGGGGAGGACCAGGCAATTTTGGTCAAACGCGATGCGGTCTGCGCGTTCGCCAACCAAGATGGACGTCAAGCCCGCCGCGGTGTCCGGAGTTGTTGTCACGAATACCTGGCGTGCGCCATCGGTCTTCTGCAAACGCATGAGCCGGTTGTCAGCTGCTTGCAGATCTTTGAGGAGATATCCGTAGCCGGACGCCGACGCATCAATCTGACCGCTCGCCAGCGCCTGCACATAGAGAGCCGACTGGGCGAATTGCGCCGTCACGAACACGGAGAGCGCCGCCAGCGCCACATAGCGCTGTATTGGTATTGAACTCAATTGTACACCAGTGATTGCCCCGCGAAACACGGCTGCGCTACTGGCCCGAGCCACAAGCCAACATCCCCCAATAGCCGATACCACAAAGATGAATGGCGACATGATCAACAGGTAGTGGGGGTACACCGGTCCGGAATGATGAAGCGTGAGGAGCGGCGGCAGCGTGACACACAGCCACAACAGCAAATTGGCGCGCCATCGGATATCGAGTCGCACCTCGCGTACAACGCAACGCACCCTCGCGAGCGTGGACTCTTGCCCGTGGAGGTCGCGCCAGAGCGCCTGGCATGGTCTCACGACACGGACGGTGAGAATCACCCAACCGATCGCGAACATTGCGAGCGCGACCAATGCTAAAGCGACCATGTATGGCGCGACCTGAGCATATGTTGATGACGGTGAAAACACCGTGTTGATGGGCGTCGCTGTGAGCAGACGCGCGGTGCCGGAAAGACTGTGAGGTGGTTTCAGTGGTCGCAACGTTGTGATGGGACCGCTCAAGAGTTCATACACGCGGTACAATGCGGCCCCATCGGTCGAGCCCGCCTGCGAGCCATAGCTGCCCAACGTGGAGAAATCGCTTCCCCGAGACAGGACTTCCCAGATGAGGTTGGGTATGAGGAAGAACAGCAGCACCCCCGCGGCTCCGACATATTCAAAGAACTTCGGCCGTGTTGGTGTCAGCGCCAACGCCACAATCAGCACAGGGGCCAGCATTGCCGCGGTAGGGTGCAGGAGGGTAACGAGCGCGAGCAGCGTCACGTTCGGGATAAGCCAATGGCGTTTCCCATGGACACATCCGGCATACAAGGTAATTGCCCACAGCGCGAGTAAGGGAACGATATAGTTCAATTGCCAAAGAAATCGGCTATAGTCCACAGCCGCCGCGCAGGTGGCGAGTAGAAAGGTTGCCAGCGCGGCGACACGTCGTCCAAACGAACGCAACACGAACACATAACAGAAGGCAAGACCCAGGATATTCCAGATGGCGACGGAGAACACCGCCGCTCTGGGGTGAACGCCGCCGAGCGTAAATGGCATGGCGAGATAGATATCAAGAGGGGAGCTCATGAGCCCGATCGAGAAGGGTAATCCTGTAATGGGCGCCGCCCCGTGAATGACGCCATCTCGCGCGAGAGTCAGATATCCAACCTGATCAGCCCGCCACCCCGTAGCGGGGAGATCCCACAATCGGAGACACGCGCCCAGGGTCAGAGCAAGCCACAGTTCCCAGTGACGCAGCGGCTCCAACCGACCTGGCGCGCCTCCAAGGGCGGGAGCTTTGTCCACTTTAACGCGGATACCCGCCTGGTCCTCTTGTATGGCCATCCGCGAGAACGCCTTTCAGCAACATACGAGTGGAATCGTGTTCAATGGATTAGCGGAAGGAGTGGTAGGACGTACCCCTCCGACGTGACGGCGCCTGGGGATCCCGACTGAGCGCCAGCCACTGGGGCTATGATAGCAGTGATCAACGGCGACTGAGGCATTCTCGCGGAAAGTACCGGCACGAACCCGACGTTCGCCTGCTCGAATGTCTGCGTATACTGCCGGAGACCGAGAATCACCGTGTCGCCGGACGAGTAGTGCGGCAGGTCGAGCCACGTGTAGAGCGATTCACCAGCACGCCACTGTTGGGGGCCGCACGCACTGGAGTTCATGGGCGACTTCGCCGCGCCAGTCGCGCTCTGTATCGTTGCGGTCGGCGCAACCAGTGCGGCGGTCGCGCCCTTTGGGGTACTTGTCAGCACGCTCCACCTGAGCCGCAAGCCCCCGGTCGGCGTGAGCGCGGCGGCGTTCAGTCGCAACGTTACACCACCGCCGGCGGTGAAGGTGGCGGGAGTCACGGCAACATCGCCGGGCGCGGACGCCAGAGGCGCGCTCACACGGTACACATCGAGCGGAGCGCCGCCGGGCAGCGCGACGGCTGTTATCTGAGTCACGCCAGGCAACGTCGCCAGGAGCGACTGCGCCGGCTGATCGTCGCTGGTCGCGGCCACAAGCGCCGGGCTTTCATCCGACGCGGGCAGGATGAGACAATTGGCGTCGAAACTGACACGATCGGCGTGCTCGCCAACCAGCACATAGGCCATCGCCAGGTCGGCTCGTGGCACACTAGCAATAAATATTCTGCGCGCACGCTGCGTCTGTTGGACCTGCCCTAGCCGCGCGTCCGCTACACGCAGGTCTTGCAACGTGTAGCCATACCCATGTACCGGCGAACCGTCGTATGCGCCGCTCGAAAATGAGGCGACCGCGAGTGTGGACTCTGCTGTCTGGGCCAAGATCAAGATCGAAAGCACTCCGATGGTCACGATGAGCGGCGCCCGTCGCCAGCGGGGCGCCGCCCCTCGCGCGGTCAGCCGTGCCACCAGGCGTCCAGCGCGATCCAGCAGCCAGACCGCGCCAACACCCGAGACGACGAAGAGTAGCGGGAACAGGCTCAGTAGATAGTGTGGATAGATGTTCTGCGAGTGGTCGAGCATGGTGGCCGGCGGCAACGTCACGCTTACCCAGAGCAGCAGCGCGGCCCGCCACTGAGGGTCCGCTCGCGCGGCCACCCAGGCGGCGCGAAGCCAGACCAGCAGTCTCCGCGCAGGCGGCGCGTTGGCCGGCGACCCCGACGAGACCCGCCGCAGCGGCGCGAACACGCGATGAGTCACGACGAGCCAACCCACTGTATACAGCGCTATTGCGGCCAGTGCGACAAACAGTGGCAGCGCTCCAAGAGCGCCATATGCTGAACGCGGCGTGAATATCGTGTTCGTTGGTGTATGAATGACGAGCGCGAGGAGATCACTAAGCCCATGCACCTGTCGCGGGCCCCGCTCTGGTGTCACGGGGCCACCGAGCACCTGATACATCCGGTAGAACACGGCTGGATCGAGGACCTTCGAGCCGCCAAAGAAGCTCTTTTGGAGCGGAGCGATGTCCGCCCAGCCACTCAACACTTCCCAGATTAGCGTCGGCGCCAGCAAGAGCGCGACCACCGCGCCACTCGCGACATACTCCCAGCGTCGCGGCTTGAGCGGGCAGAGCAGCAGCGCCAGCAATAGCGTGGGGAGCAGCAGCGCCGCCGTGGGGTGGAGCAAGATGGCGCAGGTCAGAAACGCCGTGGCGGGCAGGAGCCAGCGCGGCCGCCCCTGCGTCGCGCCGGCGAAGGTGAACAGCGCCCAGAGCGCGATGAACGGCGGCAGATAGTCTTGCTGCCAGAGCAGGCGGCTGTAATCCACCGCCGCGCCCGCCGTCGCGAACAATGCGGTTGAGATTGCGGCGGCGCGTCTGCCGAAGGTCCGCAGCACAAAGATGTAGCAGAAGAAGACGCCTGCCACGTTCCAGCATTCTTGCGAGATGACCGCTAGCAGCGGATCATGCGAGAGCCACGCGAACGGCAGCAGCACGTAGACGCTGAGCGGCGGGTTGAGCGTGCTGATCGAGGAGTAGATGCCGGTGACAGGGATTGCGCCATGCTGGATACTCAGCCGCGCAAGTTGCATCAGGCCGGCCTGATCGCCGAGGAATCCGTCGGCTCCCGGCTGCCAGAGCCGGAGGCACGCGCCCACCGCGAGCGCCACCCAGAGTTCCCAGTGGCGCAGCCAGTCGTGCCGCGCGTCCTGAGTGGGAACGGCGTTCACCGCCGCGCTCTCCGGGATACTCGCGCGATCGTTCTGCACTGACATGGTCGCTCTGCTGGCCCTTCCGCTCCGCAAACTCTTCGTCGTGAGTATAGCGCGCCCGCCGGACATGGTGTGCGCCGGGGCTCAATCAACTTCTCACCTGGGCCGTCGCCAGCCATGCTTGACGGTGCGCGCCGCGCTCCACGTTTCGCCATCCCTGCTCCAACCCGCCACAAACCACGCACTTCGGCGCCGTCGTGGCATGTGGAGTGTATTGCCTTCGCCTGATCTCTCGGACGCCGCTAGCCTGTGCGCGGCGGGCCACGACGAAGGAGCAGCGAATATGTGCGGGTGGTGGTGGCGGGCGCGTCGGCCCACAATACGCGCGTTGTGTCGAATCGCGCCGTGGTTGGTCTGCGCCCTCTTGATTCCCGGCGTCTCCCAGAGCGTCCTCGCCGCGCCGCCGATCGCCTCGGATGGCCCGCAGCCAGTAGGGCAGTTGAGCGCGCATACCGTCAACTTTGGCGTGCGAACGTTCGGGACCACGAGCGCGGAGTCCGTCACGCTGATGAATGTCGGCGTGGCCGCGCTGCATCTGCGCACGATCTCCGGCCTCGGCGACAACTTCGGTGTGACGGGAACCTGTCCAACGCCGATAACGCTCGACCTCGGCGCAAGCTGCGTCGTCACCTTCACCTTCTCGCCGAGCGTCTTCGGACCGCAGCAGGCGCGGGCCGTCTTCGTGGACGACGCCGCTGGCGATCAGACCGTGGCGCTGTTGGGGCAGGGGTCCGCGTCCATCATCGTCTCGGATGCGACGCAGGTGAATTTTGGGACTGTATTCACCGGCGACGCCGCAACGCGCACGCTCACCCTCACGAATCGTGGCGACCTCGACCTGAACGTGTATGGAGTGTGGGCGGTCGGCGAAGGACTGCGCGAATCAGACACCTGCGCTGGTGGGAGGCTCGTATCCGGGGCCACCTGCGCCGTCACACTCACCTACGCGCCCACGCGGGCGGGATCACTGTCCGCTGACTTGCGCGTAGAGTCAAACGCGACGAGCAGCCCCTTGATCGCCCAGATAGCCGGAGTCGCCGTCGCGCCCATCGTCGCCATGAGCGCCGCTCCGCTCGACTTTGGCCGGCATCCGTTGGGCAGCTACTCCTGGCAATCGTTTGTCGTGAGCAATACGGGTACCGAGCCGCTCACCATTGCGGAGATCACACTCTCCGACGATGCGCCCGACTATGCGATCACGAGCGACGCCTGCTCGTTGCAGACAGTTGCGCCGGGGGCATCCTGCGCCGTCATGGTGCGTTTCACGCCAACACGCGCTGGCGACGCCAACGCGACGCTTAGTGTGCGCGCAAACATGAGCGACGGCGTCGCCACCTATCGAATCACCGGTAGCGGGACCGCCGCGCCGGTGGTGAACGCGCCGACCGATGTGGAGCGACTCGCGGCGCTGCGCATGGCCGCGCTGAACCAGCGACTGTGGCTAACCATCCTGGCCGAGACGGGCTACCTCTCCGTCTTCTGCCTCCTGATGTCGCTGCTGATTCGGCTGCGTTGGCGCCGCCTGCGCCGGTCGGAGGCGCTGGCCGTGACCGTGGCCGCCGTGACAATGCCCCTCACGCCTGTTGCGTCGGATCAGACGATTGCGACGGTTGACATGAACCAGGCAGCGGGGGAGCCTGTCCCAGGGCGTTAGAGCGGTAGGACGCCGATCCGCGCGCCATGCAGGCGATCCGGTTCCACCCAGCGCAGCTCGCGCCCCATCCACTGCGATGGCGCGACGAGCGGCAGCCGGCGGACCGTCGCGCCGAGGTCGTCGCTGGCGAGGAAGATGGCGCAGGGAGCCGGCCCGAACCGCTCCAACCGGAGCGCCAGCCACCCGTCCGTCTGCCGTGGCGTTGCCAGCGTCACCGGTGTATCCGCGAAGTGCGCCAGCCGCGCGTCCAGGTCGTCGCTCTCTCCGAGTTCAGGCTCCGGCCACTCGAACACACGCTGAAACAGCGCACTGGCCACGTCGAGATCAGGGACCGCCAGCGCCACACCAGCGACCCCGCGCAGCTCGCTCGCGCTCACACTGGCGGACGGCTGGATGCGCCACGCGCGCGGCGTCTTGTCCTGGATGAGAAACGGCAGCGTCGCGCCTGGCGAGCCCTCGCCAAGAAAGGCAAGCTCCCACTCGATCAATGTGCCGTCCGGCCTCGTCCGGTTGAGCGGGGCCGGCCCTTGTACCGGGATACCGAGCGCCCGCACGCGCTCCGCTTCGCCAGCGATGTCGTCCGTGGCTACCGCCCAGGCGCACGGGCCGGCGTCGCCGACGATGAACGTGTCCCACATGGGCGACGCGCCCTCCGCTGAAAGCCGGGAGATCAGCTCGATATACGAGCCGTCGTCGAAGCCGAGCGTGTCCATATGGGTAGCGCCGTTGGAGTGCGCGCCTCCATATTCGGGCGTCATCCCAGCGTCGGTGAACGCGCGCTCGATCAGGTCGAGCCGTGGCGCCGCAATCGTCACGTGGTCAATCGTCAACCGCATCCGCGCCTCCACATCATCCCGCTCCCGTCCCTTGCCGGGCAGGCGTACAATGGTCGCAACGACAATGGCGGCCCGCCATGCTCTGGTGAACCATACTGGCGGGCGCCACAACAAACGGGGGACGAGCCGATGCGAACGCGCGAACCACTCTATTGGGGACTCATCGGTGGATTGCTCGGGTTCGGACTGCTCGCCATCAACGGGATCGGCCTGCCCTTTCTGCTGCTGGGTCTCGCGTTGTCTATCGTCGCGGGCGCGCGGCTGCGGTCGGGCGGCCTGTGGGCCGCGCTGATCGGCTTCGGCGTGGTTCCCGTGGCCGGGTATTTGTACGACATTCTGACCACGCCCGCTACGTGTTCTCCCGGCCAGCACACCCACTGCGGCCATCTCTCCTCGACGTATTATGTGGCCCCGCTCATCTTCGGCGCCATCGCACTCATCGGTATTGGATGGGCAGTGATGAAGCGCCGCGTCCTGCGCCGGCTGATCGCCCTGGGCGACGCGCGCTGAGCGCAAACCAGCATGTACCCCTCGCTGGCTATCTAAGCGCGGCCAGTCTTGTTTGCTGGCAACGTCACGCGGGCGTCACCGCGTCCCGTACAATGAGATTACGCGCGGTGTGACGCAAGATCGAGTAGTCCGCGCGCCACCGGGCGGCGGCCAGGTACGAGGAGGGAGCAGAGCCACATGACGACGAGCGCGACGACGCATACATCATTCGCCACCACCAGCGGTCAGGGCCTGCGGCATGACATCTTGCCGATGCGCCTCTACCACAAGGCCAAAAAGCTCGGCGTGTGGGATCCGCGCGACATTGACTTCTCCCGTGACAAGCGAGATTGGCAGGGTTTCAGTGACCTGGAGAAGGAAAGCATCCTGCAACTCAGCGCCCTGTTCATGGCGGGTGAGGAGAGCGTAACGCTCGATCTGCTGCCGTTGATGATGGCCATCGCGGAGGAGGGCCGCCTCGAAGAGGAGATGTACCTTACCACCTTCCTCTGGGAAGAGGCGAAGCACACCGAATTCTTCCGCCGCTTCGTGGACGAAGTGGCCGAGGAGCGCGGCGACCTCACGCGATACCACACCCCTAGCTATCGCCGCCTGTTCTATGAAGAGCTCCCGACCGCCATGCGGGCGCTGCGGACAGATCGCTCGCCGGTTGCGCTTGCCCGCGCCTCCGTCACCTACAACATGATCGTGGAAGGCGTCCTGGCTGAGACCGGCTACCATGTGTACTTCGATATGCTCACCACGCGGAACCTTCTGCCGGGGCTGCGCCAGGGCGTCGGCTACCTCAAACGCGATGAGTCGCGGCATCTCGCGTATGGCGTGTTTCTGCTCTCGCGGCTCGTCGCGAGCGAACCATCCCTCTGGTCATGTATCGAGGAACGCATGACTGAACTGCTGCCGCTGGCCCTCGGCGTCGTCCAGGAGTCCGATACGCTGCTCGAACCAGACGTGCCTCGCCCATTTGGGTTGCGCGTGGAAGATTATATGGACTATGCCATGAGTCAGTTCTCGAAGCGTCTGGAGCGCATCTCCCGCGCTCGCGACCAGACGCTCGATCAGCTCTATGCGACCTCCGAGCTCGAGGCCGGCGTCGAGTAGCCGGCGCGGTCTCATCACACGGAATGTGATCGCGCCCATCGCCTGCGACAATCTTGCGACATTCACGTGATAGCGAGTTGACAACTGGGAGCTATCCTGGTGTCATACGATGCCTCGCAAGAGTGTTGAGTGAATGGGCGCATGCCGGACTCTCCGCGCATGCGATAGTTGAAAGCGAAGTGAGTAATGGCGCACGCGGTTGTCGCGCGGCGCGACGCATCCGATGGCCTGACGGCCGGCGATGTTGTCCTGCGCACGCGCAACTTGAGCAAAACCTACGGCCAGCGTTTGGCCGTCAACAATCTCAATATCGAGGTGCGGCGAGGCGAGATCTATGGGTTCCTCGGGCCGAACGGCGCGGGGAAGACCACCACGATCCGCATGGCGCTTGGACTCATCACCCCGTCCGCCGGCAGTGTCGAGATACTCGGCCATGAGGTCGCCAGCCAGCGTGCAGTCATCCTCCCACGGGTTGGCGCGCTCGTCGAGACGCCCGCGCTCTACCTGTACATGTCGGGCCGCAACAATCTGCGCGCCATCGCGTCGGTCCTGGGTGGTGTACCCGAATCGCGCCTTGACGCCGTGCTCGATCTTGTCCAATTACGTGGGCGCGACAACGACCGCGTCAAGACCTACTCGCTGGGCATGAAGCAGCGCCTGGGGGTGGCGATGGCGCTGCTCCAGGACCCCGACCTGCTTATCCTGGACGAGCCGGCCAACGGCCTGGACCCCGCCGGTATCGTCGAGATGCGCGACCTCATGCGCCGGCTCGCCTCTGAGGGCAAGACCGTTTTCATCTCCAGCCACGTGCTCACCGAGGTTCGTCAGATCTGCACGCGCGTCGCCATTTTGAACTTCGGCCAGCTCGTCACCGAGACCACTATTGAGGACCTCATCAAGGGGCACGGCGAGTTCACCGTCACACTCGAACCGGCGCATCTCAATGAGGCGCTGGCGCTCGTGCGCGCACAGCCGTGGGGGCAAAGCGCCCGCCTGGACGCCGAACACGGCGCGCTCATCACGGCGGCCCCGGAGGGGCATGGCCGCGACCTCAACCTGTTCCTGGTAAATGCGGGCTTCGCCCCCGAGACATTAGCCCCACAGGCGCAAGACCTCGAGCAGGTCTTCCTGCGACTCACGGGGAGCGCGGAAGGGAGTGTGCGCCCATGAGCGCCACCATAGCGGCTACTCCTCCAGTCACGGCGACCGAACTGCACTCGGCCAGGCCCACATTTATTGGGCTGGTCCGGGGCGAGCTCTTCAAAATCTCCAAGCAGCGCGCCACCTGGGTCCTGGCGATTCTGCTGCTGGGAATCATCTGCTTCCCCTTCCTGATCAACTTCGCCATCCGCGACCTGAAAGATCGGCTGGCGTTGGCGCCGCTCGACGAGTTATACCGCAACCTGGCGGAGAACCTGTTGATGCTGCGTATCTTTTCGGGTACGTTCCTGATCCTGGTCACGGCGCGCCTGATCGGGATGGAGTACTCCGGCGGCACGATTCGCGTGCTACTCTCGCGCGGCGTGGGCCGGGTGCAACTACTCGGCGCGAAGCTCAGCGCCGTCGGTATTGTCGCCCTTGGCGTGCTCGTCTTCGGCGTTGCCATCCAGTTCCTCCTCTCGCTGCTACAACTGCTGCTCGTCGCCGGCAATCTGGACGCGATGAAGGCCGCGAACAGCGCCTATTGGTCCGACGCCTGGACCTACGTGCTGACCATCGCCTTCAACATGGTTGTCACCATCCTGATGGCCACGGCCGTCACCGTCATCGGACGCTCGCTGGCGGTCGGCCTCAGCGCCGGACTGGCGTTCTTCGCGGTGGACAACATCGGCACTATCTTCCTGTTTCTGGCCTCTCGCATTACCGGCAGCAACTTCTGGCTGCTGCTCAGCGGTGATCTGCTCGGCCCGAACCTGAATACCATGCCGAATAAGCTCCTGTCGAGCCAGGCCGACCCCGCCAAGATTGACGCTCTGGCGACTCCTTTTGTGCCTGTGACCGGCGCACACACGATCCTGGTCGCCTGTGTCTGGGCAGCGGCGTTCATTGTCGTCGCCGTCGTGTTGACCGCGCGGCGCGACGTGACGGAGTGACGGACATGGCGCCCCGACATTCCAATGCGCTCGCCCTCTTCGCGTGCGCCGCGCTGGCCTTGTTCGCTCTTGGCGTCTCTGGACCGCTCTACGCCACCTTGACACATAGTAACCTTGGCGGGGCCGTCTTCGTGGCCAGTGTGCTCACGATGCTCTGGGGCGCCCTCGCGTGCGGCGCTTCGTGGCTGCTCGGCCTGTCACGAGCTGCGCGTGAAAGGCAGTGGGACTGGTTTGTGGTCGTGCTGGCGCTTGGCCCGTTGGGAACGTTATTGTATGGCCTTCGTACCACCGCCACTGGTGTCGAAGCGTACTAGTGTGTGATGGCGGCCGCCGCGAGACGCCGCCATCCCATTCAATGCACGCCACCGAACGCGGTAGGGATACGATTTAGCGCCGCATAACATCGTGAAGACACCGGTCACAGGTCGAGATACAAACGCGCCACTGTGGTGTACACTATGGCCGGTGCGATCACGTATAAAGCGTCCGATTGGTATCAGGCGGATATGGGCGCCGCACGGACGGCGTCACGCGAGAATCGGGAGAGGATCTGGCATGGCAGTCGCGGCGAAACTCACATGGAAGCCCTGGCAGACTCCCGAGGCGCCCATTCACGATAATCGTCTTGCTCCGCTCAACATCCTGCGTGAAGTCGCGCTCGTCCTGCTGCTCACCTTCGCCTACTTTCTCACGCGCGGCCTGATACGTGGTCGCCAGGTGGACGCCTTCACAAACGCGCGCAACCTCATCTCATTCGAGCGGACACTCCATCTGGACCCAGAGCACGCCTTCCAGACGTTGGTGTTGCATCACACCTGGCTGCTGGACTTCGTCAACTTCTACTACCTCGCCGGTCACCTGCCAGTGCTGATCTCCGTCGCCGTGTGGCTCTACTGGCGGCATCCGTCCTCATACACATGGTTCCGTAACGCCTTCTTGATCTCCGCCGCTATCGGGCTCTCCATCTACGTCTGGCTGCCGATGGCCCCGCCGCGCTACATGCCCGGCTTTGTGGATACCATGTCGCAGGGCGGAAACGGGCTGGATGGTTCCGCGGTCAGTCTGCTCTACAACCCCTACGCCGCGATGCCGAGCCTGCATTGCGGCTGGGCGGCGCTGGCGGGCATCGTCGTGTTCATGTCGGCCCGCCCGTGGTGGGGCAAGTTGATCGGCGCGCTTATCCCCATCGGCATGATCTTCACCGTCATCGCGACTGGTAACCACTACCTGCTGGATGTCGTCGCGGGCCTCATCATCATCGGCGTCTCACTCTGGCTCTCCGAATGGCTGCTCGTTCGCCGCGAGGAGCGCCGGCAAGCGCGTGTCGTCCAGGCTGCGATCCTCGCCAGCGTCACCAATGGAGCCAACGGCGTCACCAACGGGACCAACGGCGCGCATGCGGGTACAAGCCAGGACGCGGGAAACGCCTCGGACGCCCCACTCGCTCTGCCCGATACACGCCACATACAGATAGGTAGCGAGTCGTGACGTGTCGGACCGCTCGACGACCCTGCCGCTGATCCGGGAACCCTCGCCGAGACTGTTGACGTTGGCGACCGACAAGCGAGCGAAGAGTGAGGCGAGCGACTACCGCTTGACGGAGCCGACAACTGACGCCGGCGCGCCCATGCTCGCCAGTGTCTCCGCCGTTGCGTCACGGACGGAGCCGCGAACCGTGGCCGCCGGGCTGGCGACGATCGCGCCGGGTGGGACGTCCTTGGTCACAATCGCGCCCGCCGCCACCACAGCGCCAGTCCCGATCGTCACACCCTTGAGGATGAGGGCGCGGCACCCGATCCAGACGTTATCCTCGATGACAATGGGCCGCGCCACCTTGGGTCCGTTCCCAACCGCGTGACCGTCGGTGTCCATGATGACGACATCCCAGGAGATCTTGCAGTCGCGTCCGATGCGCACTTCACTGGCCGCGATGATCTCCGTGTTGCGGTTGAGGTAGGTGCCGTTGCCGATGGAGATCCGTCCTTGCTGACCGCAGGTAAGGCGGACGCCGGAGAAGAAGGTACAGTTCTCGACGACGATGGCGCCGCCGCGATTGATGACCGTGACGCCTGGCTTGCCTGGCATGACGGTGAGCAGACCCGCCGAGGTGAGCTTGCGCCGGAGTGCGGCGCCGCGCAGATACGCGCCGAGGGGCGCCTGTCGCAAGCGCGTCCGTACCTTGCCCGCGAGAGTACCCAACCATCACCCCCGAACCCCACTCGTCGTACGAGCGGGGAGCGATGCGCGTGCGATAGCGCGTCTCGCTCGACCGGCCACCACCCAGGCCCCTCTCCACACCTGGAGAGGGGTCGGTCCACCTCCATCCACACCTAACGCCACAAGCATAGTCGCCGCGCAGGCGCAAACGCGATGACGCCGGGTTGAGATCATGTTGCGGTTTGGAGCGATATGTGTACACCCCCGCACCAGCGAATCGTTATCCCAATTGCCACGTCGGGTTGTCTTGGAAGTGAAGGTTGTTCACTTGCAGCCAATGTTTCGGTTCGCCGCCATCCGGCGCGAACGCGCGTGTGACACGGGTCCCAGCTCCACGAGCGCGGCCATATCGAACGGTCCGCCCTCGCGCGCCAGCAGGCTCGTGGGCAGTCGCCCATATGTGACTGGACGCACACGTTTGCCGCTGGTGATCTCGACGCCCGCGACGCAAATATAGCCGGGCTGCATGCGCGTCACATGACTCACGACGAGTTGCACAGTCGCATCCCTCACAGGTGAACGATATGTACGTCTCCCCATTTCGCGCGGAGGTATTCCGCCACCAGACGCCGGTGGCAGTGTTCTGGTGTCGCCTCGCTGCACAGCAGGACCGTCGGCGCATCGAAATCCTCAGGATGTAAGTGTTTCTCGATGCGGCGCTCTGCCATGAGGTTCAAGAATCGGCGCTCGTACTCCTCCCAGCCGCCCTTCTGTTTCCTGTAGTGGTCCAATAACTCCTGTGTCGGCGCCAGCAGAGTGTCATGTATATACGCCGCCTGGCAGAGCTCGCGGAGAAAGTACGCCAGGTCATCGCGCTTCGAGAATCCCGCGAGCTGCGATACGTTGTTTAGTCGGATGTCCAGAAGTCGTCTGATTCCGTATCGTTTGAGTGTTCCGAAGAACTCTTCGGCGGTCTTCTGCGTGAAACCGGCTGTATAGAGCTCCATTCCTGTTCCTTCCGCGTCTCGTCGGGGTCCAGCGCGTCCCAGAGCGACAGTTGGACACCCGCCGGGCTCTCGTCCAGCAGGTCCTCTTCGCGATGTATGTCGCCGTCGCCCCGAATGTGCAGGAGCGGAATCGCCTCGCGCGCGAGGACACGGCCAATGAGCAGTCGGCGGTGGCAGTTGGTCGGGTCTTCCTCGCTGCACATGATCGCGACGCGGCTCATGGCGGCCTCGTCCTTTATCCGTTCGAGTCCACGTTGAAAAAATGGCGCTTCGGCGACCCGGAAATACAGGACGTAGCCTTCATCGTCGTAGAACTCGTCGCCCTCTGGCCGTCCGCCGAGCGTGTCGCCCATGAAGAGATATTGGATTCCCCGGCGCTCGACCGCATCCTCGAGTTCGAGCCGGTTGAAGTGCGGGACGTAGCGCGAATACGGTGACGAGCGCACGTCGGCGAGGATTTGGATGCCACGTTGCTCCAACAAGCCCAGGAACTTCTCTAAGGTCTGGTTAGAGTGCCCAATCGAGTAGATACTCAGCGACCCCGATGGATCCACGGCGTCAATGTCGTCACTCATGCGCAAGCACCTAATACACTACGACGGCCGCGCGGCGAACCTGCCCTGCCCGCGACTGCTACAGCGCTTGCTCTATTATTCATCAACGCAGTTTGCTTTGCAAGGGAAGAGTGCGCGCTTTACAACGCCCGCTCCTCGCGCTGCTCCCCGTAGACGCGACGCAGCGTGTCGCTGATCTCGCCGAGGGTCGCGTACGCCTCCACCGCCGCGAGAATGCGTGGCAGGACGTTCGCCGTCCCGCGCGCCGCCTCCTCCAGCGCGCCCAGCGCCGCGCCGACCGCCGCGTTGTCCCGCCGCTCGCGCAGTGCGGTCAGCTTACGCGCCTGCCGTTGCCCAACTTCAGGGTCAACGCGCAGAGTCGCGATGGGTTGTTCTTCCTCGACCTGGAACCTGTTGACGCCCACGACGATCCGTCGCCCGGCCTCTAGCTCGCGCTGGTAGGTGTACGCCGCCTCCTCGATCTCGCGCTGAATGTAGCCCTGTTCGATGGCGCGAACACTCCCGCCAAGCTCGTCAATCTGCTGGATATACTCCCACGCCTGTTGTTCGAGCTCGTTGGTGAGCGACTCGACGAAGTAGGAGCCGGCCAGTGGGTCAATCGTGTCCGCCACGCCCGTCTCATAGGCGAGCACCTGCTGCGTGCGCAGCGCGACACGCACGGCGTCCTCGGTGGGGAGCGAGAGCGCCTCGTCCTTGCCGTTCGTGTGAAGGGATTGCGTGCCGCCAAGCACCGCCGCCATCGCTTGATACGCCGTTCGGACGATGTTGTTATCCGGTTGTTGCGCCGTCAACGTCGAGCCCGCCGTCTGCGTGTGGAACCGGAGCAGCCAGGAACGTTCGTCCTTCGCGGCGAAACGGTCACGCATGATCTTCGCCCACATGCGCCGCGCAGCGCGAAACTTCGCCACTTCCTCGAAGAACAGATTGTGCCCGTTGAAGAAGAACGAGAGCTGGCCGGCGAACCGGTCTACATCCAGGCCCGCGTCAATCGCCGCCCGCACGTAGGCGATGCCGTTGGCCAGCGTGAAGCCGATCTCTTGCGCGGCGGTCGAGCCGGCCTCGCGGATGTGATAGCCACTGATGCTAATGGTGTTCCAGCGCGGTGTCTCGGCGGCGCAGAACTGAAAGAGATCAGTGATGATGCGCATCGAAGGGGCGGGCGGATAGATGTACGTGCCGCGCGCGATGTACTCCTTGAGGATATCGTTCTGCACCGTGCCGGAGAGCTTGCGTATCTCCGCGCCCTGCTCTTTGGCGACGGCGATGTAGAGCGAGAGCAGTATGGCGGCAGTGGCGTTGATCGTCATCGAAGTCGTAATCTGCTCCAGCGGGATGCCCGCGAAGAGCGTGCGCATATCCTCCAGACTGGAGATCGAGACGCCGACTTTGCCCACCTCGCCCTCGGCAACTTCGTTGTCGGCGTCGTACCCCATCTGCGTTGGCAGATCGAAGGCAACCGAGAGGCCCGTTGTTCCGTGCTCCAACAAATAGCGATAGCGTTGATTGGACTCCTCGGCGCTGGCGAACCCGGCGTACTGGCGCATGGTCCACAGCTTGCCTCGGTACATTGTCGGCTGGATGCCGCGCGTGTACGGATACTCGCCTGGGTAGCCAAGCGCCTGGTCGGCGTCCCACTCGGGGAGACTTGCCTGCGTGTACAGTGGCTGGACCGGACTGCCGGCGCTCGTGGTGAACGCCTGCTCACGCTCGCCGCGCTTCGCCACCGCGGGATCGTAGACCTCCGCGCGCCACCGCTCGGCGCTGGTTTGCGCGGCGAGGGATCGCTCGGTAGCGTCGGACTGCGGTTCGGTCTGGCCCGACTTCGGAGAGTGTATGCTCAATGTTGACCTCCAGCGCCGTGACCCGGCCGCGCGGGCTGACGCGCTCCCCCGTTGGAGCCATCCCACCCGGCCACAGCGTAGCATGCGCGGGTACGGCGTCGCAAGCGGTCCGCGCGTGGGACAAGTGAACAGGAACCTCGGCTGAGTCAGGCGCCGCATGGTAAAATATGTGTAACACCATGTCAGCACACAAGGAGCAGCGCATGTCTCAATCCGGCGCGCGGGCAGACGGTCGGCGTGATTCCGATGGACCCGTCGGCGTCTTCGACTCAGGCGTTGGCGGCATCACCATCTTGCGCGAGCTCCTGCGCGAGCTGCCCGCTGAGCGGTTCCTATACTACGGTGATACAGGGAACTGCCCCTACGGTGTGCGCCCGCGCGCCGAGATTCAGGCGCTGTCGCTCGCCGCCGCTCGCTTTCTAATTGACCACGGCGCGAAGATCATCGTCGTTGCCTGCAACACGGCCTCCGTCTCCGCGCTCGCCGAGCTGCGCGAGGGTCTGCCCCAGGTGAAGTTTGTCGGCGTCGTGCCAGCGGTGAAACCGGCGGCCGAACGCACGCGGAGTGGTGTCGTGGGTGTCGCCGCCACCGAAGCCTCCGCGAACGGCGACTACCTCAAGCGACTGATTCGCGACCATGCGAACGGCGTGCGTGTGCTGGCGGCTGGCTGCCCACGTCTGATTACGATGGTAGAGGCGGGCGTGCTGGATGGCGCGGAGGCGGATGCGGCGGTACGCGACTATATTGATCCTATGCTGCGCGAAGGTATAGATGAATTGGTGCTCGGCTGCACGCATTTCCCCGCCATGCGCGCCGTCTTTGAGCGTGTCGCCGGCCCGGACGTCGAGGTCATAGACTCCGGCGCGGCGGTGGCGTTGCAGACTCGCCGGGTGCTCACGGGCGAGCGCCTGCTGTCTCCCCACGACGTGGGAGCCGCGTTGTCGCCTCGCGCGCCGCGAGATGCCGACGAATACTGGTGCAGTGGAGACAAGGCGCGGTTCGAGCGTGTGGCTGGCGCTATCCTTGGCCAATCAGTCCATGCGCGCGCGCCGCTGATTGACCGACTCGTCTGAACATGATACTATCGCTAAGATAAGGTGCGCTCAGCCGCGCGCCGCCTACACCCACACGCTTCGCGCGACGAGGAAAGCCCCACATGAAGATGATCGCCGCCCGCGCTCGTACCCGCTCTTTGGCCCTGCTGCTCGGCGCGCTCGTATTTGCCGTCCTATTGGCGGGCTGCGGGGCCGCTGCCTCGGCCGATCCCATCTGGGCCGTCAAGGTCAACGGGCACGGCTATTCGCTTGCGACGTACCAGCACCTCGTGCGCGCCCTGCGCGCCATAGACGCCTACAACAACTCGAGCAGCCCAAGCGCGAGCGACTGGCAATCACCGACGGGACGCGCCAATCGTGGCAGCGCCGAACAGCGAGCGGTGAGCACGCTCACTGAGCTTGAGATCGCGCGCGAAAAAACGCAGACACTGCGCATTACCGTCACGCAACAAGCGATCAATGCGAGCGAACAGGCGCTCAAGAACAGTGTCGCCCAACTGGTGCGTCAGAACCCGACCGACCCAACGGTCAAGCAGGTGCAGGCGGCCATCACGAGTGACGTGCTCACAGTGCTCGCCGAGCAGAACGCCGACGAACAGGCGCTGACCAACAGCCCCAAGGTCACGCTGCCGGCCGTGCGGCTGCGTGTCTTGGTCGTCAACACGCAGGCAGAGGCGCAGCAGTATCAACAGCAGGCGCAGCACGGATCGGACTTCGGCGCGCTCGCCAAAGCGCATTCACTCGACACGACGACGGCTCCGCAAGGCGGCGACGTGGGGCAGGTGTTCCGCGGCCAACTTCCGGCCACCTTTGACAAGCCGATCTTCAGCCTCAATGTACCCGCCAATGGCAAGCAGTATGTCGTCGTGAAGTCCGGCACAGAATATGTGCTCTGCGAGGTCAGTCAACGCGGCGATGCTGCGGTCCAATCGCTACAGCACGCCCAGTCGCGGGTGTCACCGCTCGGCGTGTGGCTGGCTCAGTACACCTCGATTGCCAAGGTGCATACCTACGTAACTGGCGTGTAGACACTCGGCCCGCTAGAGCGCGAAGACGCCCCGCGCTTTGTCCAGCGCGTCAGCCAGCGCGTCTATCTCGGTCGAGGTCGTGTAGACATAGAAGCTGGCGCGTGCGGTGGCGGGCAGCCCGAAGCGCTCCATCAGGGGTTGCGCGCAGTGATGGCCAGCGCGTACAGCGATCCCTTCGCGGTCCAGCAGCGTCGCCAGGTCGTGCGGATGGATCTCGCCGAGCGTAAAGGAGACGACGCCGCCGCGTTTCTCCGCCTCCGGTCCGTAGATGCGCAGATCAGGAATCGCCGCCAGTCGCTCCATCGCATAGGCGGTGAGCGCCTGCTCGTGCGCGCGGACATTGGCCATGCCCAGCGCGGCCAGATAGTCTACGGCCGCGCCTAGACCCACCGCCTCGATGATCGCCGGCGTACCCGCCTCGAACTTCATGGGCAGATCGGCCCATGTCGAGCCGTGCAGTGTGACCTCACGAATCATGTCGCCGCCACCCATGAACGGGGGCATCGCCTCCAACAATTCGCGCCGGCCCCAGAGCACGCCGATGCCGGATGGACCAAGCAGCTTGTGGCCGCTAAAGGCGAGAAAGTCGCAGTCCAGGTCGCGCACGTCCACCGCCGTATGCGGCACACTCTGCGCGCCGTCCAGCAGGACCACTGCCCCGACGGCGTGCGCCTGAGCGATCATCGCTTTGACGGGAGGCAGGGTGCCGAGCACATTGGACATTTGAGTGATTGCGACGAGCTTCGGCGTGTGCTCGTCCAGGATGCGAGTGTAGGCGGCGGAATCAAGCTCGCCGTTCTCCAATACCGGCACGTACTCGATGCGGGCGCCTGTGCGGACGGCGGCAAGCTGCCAGGGAACGAGATTGCTATGGTGCTCCATCTCCGTCAGCACGATGACATCATCTTCGTCGAGATAGGCGTCGGCCCATGTGCGCGCCACGAGGTTGATGGCTTCGGTGGTGTTACGGGTGTAGATGACTTCGCGTATGCTGCGCGCGTTGATGAAGCGGGCGACACGCTTTCGAGCGCCTTCGTAGGCGGCGGTCGCCTCCTCGCTCAGCGTGTATGCGCCCCGGTGGATGTTGGCGTAGGAGGTGCGCGCAAAGTGGTCCATTGCGTCGAGCACGGCCTTCGGCTTCTGCGCGGAGGCGGCGCTATCCAGGAAGACGAGTGGCTTGCCGTTCACCTCACGACTGAGGATAGGGAAGTCCTCGCGGGGGGCGAGCGAGCCTATAGGAGTGGACGGCGGAACCTGCGTGTTCGCCAACTCTTCGATCCGATTCGCCATGTATGCCAT
>DATEGV010000015.1:0-7707 GCA_035279925.1 Ktedonobacterales bacterium
GAGATGATTATGCCGGGGGACAACATCACGATTGAGGTGGAGTTGATCACGCCGGTGGCCCTTGAAGAGGGCAGTCGCTTCGCCATCCGCGAAGGCGGCCGCACCGTCGGCGCTGGCGCCGTCACCAAGGTGGAATTGTAGACCACTCGCGGCGTCGCGCTCCGTAGGGGGAGCGGCGCGCGGACACGGCAACGCTCCTGGCTGGCGCTGGTCGGCCGGGAGCGTGTCGCGCTTTTTTCGCGGAACACAGAGCAGCGGCAGGGGCGACGCGCGCGGTACCCTGACCGTCTGGGGCCTACGCGCTAGACAGCGCCAGGACCATGATATACAATAGCCGGGAGATGGAGCGCGATGCGGCGCGCAACCGGGACAACACGCGACATGCGCAGGTTGACCTGGGGAGACGCGACGCGCGCCAGACTCAACGTGGAGGACCGAACGAATGGCCGCCAAAGGCAAAGAGAATCGCATCGTCATTACACTGGCGTGCGTGGAGTGCAAGTCGCGCAATTACGTGACACAGAAGAACAAGAAGAACGACGCGGAGCGCCTGACGCTACGCAAGTATTGCCCGCGCTGCCGCGAGCACCGCGAGCATCGCGAGACGAAGTAGCGCGGTCGAGGGCGTCAGCGCGACGCGATAGGCTGGACGTGACATCTCCGCGGGAGGACAAGCTCTGTGGCAAAGACGATCGGTAAGGAGAAAAGCTCCTTGACCCGCACCCGCGCCGGGGCAGCGGCGGAGGGCGTATCCGTGGACGATACGACCGCCGACGAGCCACGAAACGAGGATATGGTGTTAGCCGACGAAACCGAACTCAACGATCCCTCTATCGTCGAAGACGAAGACGACGACCGCGAGCTGGCCCTTCCCGCCACCACTACCGTTGTGCGCAAGACGTCCGGTTCGCGCGCGGTGACGTTGCCCTCCTGGGTGTCGCGCTACGCGGCGCCGCGCTTCGTCGGTGAATCCGCCATCGAGCTGTGGAAGAACGTGACCTGGCCAACGCGCACCGAGGCGTGGAACATGACCCTGATCGTCATCGCCATGTCCGCGTTCATCGCCGTGATCCTGGGCGTCGCCGACCTCGGCCTGATCCATGTGCTCCAGTGGATTGTCAGCTTAGGCACGAAGAAGTAGGACGCAACCGATGGAATCTCAGGCAGACGAGCCGCGGACCGACGGTCTCGCTCCCAGCGAGCCGAAGATCGAGGGGCGGCATTGGTATGCGATCCATACCTACTCCGGGTACGAGAATAAGGTCAAGACGCACCTGGAAGCGCGAATCATCTCAATGGACGCGCGCGACAAGATCTTCCGGGTGGTGGTGCCGACTGAGGAAGAGATCGAGATCAAGGGCGGCCAGCGACGCACCGTGACGCGCAAAGTCTACCCGGGCTACGTCCTGGTGGATATGGTGCTTGACGACAATACCTGGCACGTCGTGCGCAACACCCCCGGCGTGACCGGCTTCGTCGGTGGAACCAGCACCGAGCCGTCGCCCCTGCCCGAGAGCGAGCTGCGCTACATCCTCAAGGCTCCCACCAAGGGCGAAGAAGCCAAGCCCAAGGCCAAGTTCACCTTCAACATTGGGCAGACCGTGAAGGTCATTGATGGCCCCTTCATCGAGATGATCGGTACGGTCAATGAGGTCCATCCGGAGCGCAACAAGCTGACGGTGCTCGTCTCCTTCTTTGGCCGCGAAACCCCTGTCCAGCTTGACTTCCTCCAGGTGGAGAAACAATGACACTCCCCGTGGCGAATGCCAAAGGGCTTCTCGGCGTTTTCACACCGAGCGATGTGCGGGGTGTCCGCCCGAACTACTGCGCGGCTGGCGACGAGGCCAGGGGCGCAGATACTTCACCTGCTGGGGCAGGGAACGACCTGGGAGCATCACACCACGTTGCCCAAGGCTCAGGATATTGACCGCGCCCACAGCATCACGTGGGCCAGTGGCTCCGCAGTGCGGGCAACGGTAGATCCTGCGGTGCGTGCTCCGCTCCCCGCATACGGGACACGTTTGCGAGGAATAGGCTTCGTTGAGGGTGATGGCGCCAGCCGTCTTGTAGTCCAACTGCTCGATAATTTTGCGGGTGCAGGCGGCGCTCACCTGTTGGGCTTGCACTCGTCCCGTCCGCTGGGCGGCGTCATTGAACGGCTCGCCCACATAGCACGTGGCGCCGGGAAACGCCGCAGCAATCGCGTGCGTGGCCTTGTGGGTGGCGTCGCGCACCTGGCGCTTGGTCTTGCCGAGTGTCTGATACTTGCGGCGTTGCAGACGTTTCCAACGCCGCGAGCCTTTCGTCTTGCCAGTCTGCGCGTGCTGAATGCGCGCCAGGGACTTGTTGCGCCACTGGATGACCGCTTTCACACCCCGTCCGCTGACCAGCACGACCGTCGCGCCGTCGGTGGCGGCAATGAGCGTGTTCACGCCCAGGTCTACTCCGAGAACGGTCTGCTGGGGGCGCGGGGAATCAGCTACCGCACAGATGAGACGTACGACGCCAAACGACAGACGGACCTCCATCAGGCGCCCTGGCAGCGTGACGGTCTCCGGCAGGTGAATGCGCAGTGTGCCGCTCCTGCCGTGCGGCAAGACCAGTCGTCCAGCACGGATGCGCGCATCCTGATTCGTGTAGACGACATCGTGATAGTGCGGCGTGTGCCACGGATACCGCGCGTCTGCCTGACCGTTCTTGCGCAGTTGCCGACATGAGTCCACCGCGTCGCAGAACTCGCCGATGATCTGCTGTGCGGACTGGGCCGAGAGACCGGGATAACGCCCCTTGGCCCATCGCTGCCAGCGTGCCTTAGACGGCCACGTCCAGGCAAGCCGGCGGAGCCGATGATGGCGGACGACCAAGTCGCTCCACAACCGCGCCGCCTCTTTGCGGCTGGCGGTGAACGTGGCCCATTCGGTGGCCGTACGTGGTGTCCAAGCGATCTCTATCGTTCGATAGCTCATACCAGAGTTATAGCAAACGCACATCCGTGCGTCAAGAATCGTTCACCTTATGGCGATGGCGGCGCCCGGCTCTCACGCCTACGTCTGAAGGCAGAGGCACTCAGCGGAAGTTGAGGTAGTGGAGGCCTCGCCCTCTTTACCTGATGTGCGATAATACACTATTGGGACCCTGTCACGGTGTCGCGGTCGTGCGGCGCCGCCACGGTTCACGCACAGAGGAAGGGCGCGAGGGCCTGCCTCAGACCTCGCGGTCCCGCTTCGGGATCCACTGGCCCAACGACCTCAGAGGAGTACACATGGCAAAACGAGTCAAAGCAATCGTCAAATTGCAGATTCCCGCCGGCAAGGCGACGCCCGCGCAGCCGATTGGCCCCGCGCTTGGCGCGCACGGCATCAACATCATGGGATTCTGCAAAGAGTACAACGAGCGCACCGCCGGTATGGCCGGCTCCATCGTCCCGGCGGTCATCACCGTCTACGAGGACCGCTCGTTCACGTTCATCACGAAAACGCCGCCCGCCGCGGACCTGCTGAAGAAGGCGGCCGGGGTGGACAAAGGATCCGGCACGCCCAATAAGAGCAAAGCCGGCTCGATCACCACGCAGCAACTGCGCGAGATCGCCGAGACCAAGATGAAGGACCTCAACGCGACGACCGTCGAAGCGGCTGAGCACATCATCGCCGGCACCGCGCGCTCGATGGGCATCACCGTCGGCTAGACCGGCGCCCGCTCCATCAACGCACTCGGCAAGAGACAATTTTCTTCCGCCCATTAGTCACTGCGGACACGCGCCACGAGGAGGGCATTGACATGCCACAACACGGAAAGAAATATGAGGAAGCGTCCAAACTGGTGGACGCGGACAAGACATACGAGCCGGCTCCGGCCATCGAGCTTGTCAAGAAGATGAACTACGTGAAGTTCGACCCGACGGTTGAGCTCCACATGCACCTGGGCGTGGACCCGCGCCACGCCGACCAGATGGTGCGCGGCACGGCAACGCTGCCGGCCGGGACCGGCAAAGAGACCAAGGTGCTTGTCTTCGCCCAGGGCGAGAAAGCCACCGAGGCGGAGACGGCCGGCGCGGACTTCGTCGGGCTGGACGACATGATTAAGCAGATCAACGACGGCTGGCTCGGCTTCGACGTGGCCATCGCGACGCCCGATGTGATGAGCAAGGTCGCGAGCCTGGGCCGACGCCTGGGGCCGCGCGGGCTAATGCCGAACCCGAAGACGGGCACCGTCACCTTCGATATCGCCAAGGCCGTGCGCGAGGTGAAGGCGGGCCGCGTCGAGTTCCGCGTGGACAAGACGAGCCTGATTCACATTCCCATCGGCAAGGTCTCCTTCAGCGACGATCAGCTCATGCAGAACCTGGCCGCCTCGATTGACGCCATCGTGCGCGCGAAGCCGACCGGCGCGAAGGGTCAGTATGTGCGCAGCGTCGTGCTCTGCTCCACGATGTCGCCCAGCGTGCGCCTTGACATTCCCGCCGCGCTCGCCCTGAAGGTCAGCTAGGCCGGTTGACGCGGTGGCCGCGCGACTGATATACTCGTCTAGGTTGTAACAATCGCATATGTGCCAGAGACAGCAGGCGCGCTCGGAATAGCGGGCGCTTAAGCGGTGAGGCCTGCCGAGGCGAAGAATCCACCACGCGCGCTTGCGGACGCTTCAGCGGTCCAGCGCCGATGTGGGCCTTCGGGTCGGCGACCTGGAGGCCCTTTTTGTTGCCCTGCGCTCTTTGCAATTCCGCGTGAGACAACCACCGGCGAGAGAGGCGCGCGATAGTGTGTCGCACGCCGTTGCCGGGCGAGGAGCGCGCCCAGCCACCTCTCGACTTTCGCCCTGGAAGGGAAACACATCCATGCCAACCGAAGCCAAGGCCGCCGTCATTGACGACATGACGGAGAAGCTGAAGCGGGTCCGCAGCGCCGTGCTCCTGCAAACGGAGGGGCTGACCGTCGCGGAGATCGCCGAGCTGCGCCGCCGCATGGCAGCCGCCAACGTCGAGCTGCACGTCATCAAGAACACGCTCCTGCGCATCGCGTCCGAACGCGCCGAGTTCAAGGACATCTCGTCCATTCTCAGCGGGCAGACGACGATTGCATTGAGCTATGATGACGAGATCGCGCCGGCCAAGACGATCACGGACTACCTGCGCACGGTGCGCACCGGCAAGCCGGTGGTCGTGAAGGCGGGCATCCTCGAACGCGGGCCAATCGGCGCCGATCAGGTGGAGGCGCTCGCGAAGGTGCCACCGCGCGACCAGTTGCGCGCGCAGGTTGTCGGCACGTTCATGGGGCCGCTGAATCAGACGTACGGCGTCATCAACGCGCCGCTGCGTGACCTGATCAACGTGCTCGAAGCGCGTATTCGCCAGATGGGCGGCGCGGAAGCCGCCTAACGACGCGCTCGCGGCCATGTATGGCCGGCGCACGAGACGCGACCAAGCGTGACATTCACACACAGAGCGTCGCCCAGAGCGGCGCGGAGGACGAAGAACATGGCCGTAGACATTGACACGATGATCAAGCAACTTGGCGAGATGAGCGTACTGGACCTTGTGAAGCTGAGCAAGGCGCTCCAGGACACGTGGGGCGTCAGCGCGGCCCCGGCGATGGTGGCCGGTCCGATGCCGGGCGCGGTCGCAGGTGGCGGCGAGGCGGCTCCGGTCGCTGAGGAGCAGACGGAGTTCACCGTTGTGCTGCAAGAGATTGGCCCGAACAAGATCAACGTCATCAAGGCGGTCCGCGATATCACGCCGGGCCTGGGCCTGAAGGAAGCCAAGGAGCTCGTTGACGCCTCCCCGTCCAACATCAAGGAGAACGTCTCCAAGGACGAGGCCAACGCCGCCAAGACGAAGCTCGAAGAGGCCGGCGCCAAGGTGACTGTCAAGTAGAGGATCCGGAACCTTACCCCCCAGCCCCCTTCCCCGTGAGGGAATGGGGAGCCTGAGGAGTCCGCGTTCGTCAGCCCCCTTTCCTATGCGGAGAGGGGGCTGTTGTTTTCGGAAGGCGGGCGCGTCACTAGCGCCGTGTGGTACACTTCGCGCAATCTCATCGGTCCACACGCACCCCAGCTCGCGCCATGACTCACACAGGAGCCGTCCATGGACACCAAAGCCGCCGCCCGCGAACGTCTCGAAGCGCAGCGCGCCACGCTCGTCGCGCTCAGTCACCGCATCCATGCCCATCCTGAGCTGGGGTATGAGGAGACGCGGGCGAGCGGCTGGCTCGCGGAGACGCTGCGCGCGGGCGGGATGGCCGTTGAGACCGGCGTGTGTGACCTGCCCACCGCATTCAGCGCGCGCGCCGGCAGCGGCCCACTCCAGCTTGTCATCTGCGCCGAGTACGACGCCCTGCCCGGAATCGGCCACGCCTGTGGCCACAATCTCATCGCCGCGATGGGAGCCGGAGCTGGCCTTGCCCTCGCCCCGCTCGCGGACGACCTGGGGCTGACCGTTACCGTGCTGGGCACGCCGGCGGAGGAGATCGGCAATGCGGCGGGCAAGGTGCTCCTGTTGGAGCGCGGCGCGTTCGATGGGACGCACGCCGCCATGATGGTCCACCCGGCTCCACATGACAGCGTCACCCCGAAGCTCATCGCGGGCGCGCAGTTCATCATCCGCTACATCGGCAAGTCCGCGCACGCCGCCGCGACTCCTGAGCTTGGCGTCAACGCCGCCGACGCCCTCACCATCGCCCAGGTGGCTATCGGGCTGCTGCGCCAGCACATCCGGAGTAGCGACCGCATTCACGGCATCGTGACGGATGGCGGCGACGCGCCGAACATCGTCCCAGCGCACTCCGCCGCGCGCTACATCATCCGCTCCGACACGTTCGCTGAGCTGAATGAGCTGATTCCGCGCGTGATGCGCTGCTTCGAGGCTGGCGCGCTCGCCACCGGCGCGACGCTGGAGGTCAGCGGCGGCGACAAACCCTACGCGCACCTCGACCAGGACGCCGAGATGGCGGCGCTCTACCGCGCGAACGGTGAGGCGCTGGGCCGCGTCTTCACCTCGCAGCCGGTCGTCGCTTCCACGGACATGGGCAACGTCTCGCTGGTCATCCCCACCATCCATCCGATGATCGGCATAGACTCGCTGCCCGCCGTCAATCACCAGCCGGAGTTCACCACCGCCTGCGCGACACCCACGGCAGACCAGGCGATCTTCGATGGCGCGCTGGCGATGGCCTGGACGGCGATTGACCTGGCGACGACCGACGCCCTGCGCCAGCGGCTGCTCGCTAAGGCATACAGCGCCGCGCCGGTGGGGTGAAATGGGCCTGGATGAGGGGCGTAGGCAGGCGGATACATCCGCGCCTTCAGGGCGTCGCTGCGCTCCGCCGCGAAGTGCGCCTGCGCGCACTCGAATCCACCGACTCCGGCCGACTCGCCTCTTCCGAACCGGCGTAGGCGGGTTTCGTGGCCGCGGGCCATCCAGGCGCCGTTTCAACCGCCGGCCGCTCCACGCATCACCCCCATCGCCGACCGCTCCCCGCATCACCCCCCATCGCCGGCCACTCCACGCGCCGCGCCCATCTGCGCCGACCGCTATCTATTACGCCTTGGCGCCATAACTCTGCGTGACTCTGCGTGACTCTGCGTGACTCTGCGTGACTCTGCGTGACTCTGCGTTACCCGTTCCCAATCCCCGCGCCCGCCTCCGCCGTCGCCGTCGCCGCCACGCGCTCGCCGGCCCGCGTCACCGTCACCGGCACGCCGTTCTGGATCGCGTTG
>DATEGV010000016.1:0-13328 GCA_035279925.1 Ktedonobacterales bacterium
TCACGGTTCCGCCAGACCCTCATGCCGCCCGCGCGCAGGACGCTCGCCGTCAACCCGCTGGTGGTCGTCTTGCCGTTGGTGCCGGTGATAACCACGCTCCCACGACGCAGTTGCGCGCTCAGATACGTGGAGACGGCGGGATCAACGCGCCGCGCGACCAGTCCGGGCAGGCTGGTGCCGCCACCGAAGCGGAGCCTGCGGGCCAGCGCGCCCGCCGACCGCCCGGCAACGACGGCGAGCGCCGCGCGGACACGCCGGAGCGTTGAAGAGGGAGCCACTGTCAGCTCGGACCGCTGCTCGGCGGCGTGCGCGGATGACCGCGCTGGCGGGGTCGCGCCACCGGAGGATGAGTTCTCCGATGTTGGGGGATTGGCGTGCAGCGTCATGGCGCGCTTGTCTCTTCAAGCAGTCCGCGAACAGTGTCCACGAGAACCTCTTGCGGGCATGGCTTCAGCAGATAGGCGGAGGCGCCAAGCGCGTGCGCGTGCCGCCGATGCTTCTCGCTGGCCCGCGCCGTGAGCATGACGACGCGCACCTCCGCGAACTGGGGCGACTCGCGCATGATCGAGAGCAGCTCGAACCCATCCAGTCGCGGCATCTCGATGTCGAGCATCAGCACGCGCGGCGGCGAAACGAGCATCATCTCCAACGCCTCCACACCGTCACGCGCAACCTGCACGTCGAAATGCGCCCGTGACAACGTCAGCTCAACCGTCCTGCGAATCGAGACGGAGTCATCCACTACCAGCACGCGCGGCGCCAGAGCGCGGGTGAGGCGGGGAACGGGACGCAGGCGTGGAGCGCCGGATACCTGCGCGTCTTCGCGTAATGCGGCCACAAGCTCCGGCAGATCAAGCACCAGACGCACCTGCCCATCCGGCGTCACGGTCGCCCCGCGCACCGCATGGCGGCGCAGATGTTCTGGGAGCGCCTGTACAACCACCTCACTCGCGTCCGCCACATCGTCCACCAGCAGCGCGACGCGCCGGCGTCCCGCCTCGATGATCAGCGCCTGGGCCGGCTCGCGCCGTGGCTCCGCCGCCAGGTCGAGGAGTTCGGCCAGGACGAAGACAGGAATCTCCTCGTACTGTTGCTCACCGGTCAGCGACTCCTCGGCGACCTCCACCCGCAAGCGGCGACCGCTGCGCAAGCCGCCCGCCGGCGCGCCGCCACCCACCGCGTCCGTGGAGGTGAGAATGTCCAACGCGCTCACCGACGCCGTGTGTTGCACCGACGAGACCGGCGCGGCGAACACTTCATCGCCGGCCCGCACCCGCAAGGCGCGGACGACGCTCAGCGAGATCGGCACACGCACCCGAAACACAGCGCCTTGACCGGGCTCGCCGCGGACCTGGATCGAGCCTTTGAGCCCCTGGATCTTCGTCCGCACGTCGTCCAGGCCAATCCCGCGCCCAGCGACGGACTGCGCCCGGTCCACCGTCGTGAAGCCCGGTAAGAACATGAGATCCAGCGCATCCTGCGGCGTCATGCTTCTGGCGGTCTCCTCCGAGATGAAGTTACGCGCGACGGCCCGGTGCGCCAGATAGTGCGGGTTGAGTCCCTTGCCATCGTCGCCGACCTCGATCACCACCTCACTGCCGACGTAATAGGCGTGCATCCAGACCGAGCCTACCGGCGACTTCCCACGCTCCACCCGCTCGTCCGCCGGCTCGATGCCGTGCGCCACGGCATTACGCATCAGTTCGATCAGCGGCCCGGAGAGCGCCTCGCTGATGTTGCGATCAATCTGCGTCATCTCCCCGCGCACGGTCAGGAGCACTTCTTTGCGCACGACGGCTGAAATACCCTTGACCTCGACATGCAGCCGGGGCACGAGATCGCTGAGCGGCACGAGTCGCACGTGCATCACGTCACGCTGTATTTCCGTCGCTAGCTCAGCCTGCGCCACGCTCAATCCACTGAGTTGCCCCATCGCGAGTTTCAACGCGCGGGCATTCGTGTTCAGATCCGCGATGGCCTCCGCCATCGAACGCAGCGCGTCGTCGGTCTCGGTGAATCGGTCAAGCTCGAGCTCGTCCCAATCAAGACCGTGGCCCGGAGCGCCACCGCTCCGCGACAGTCCACCCGCCCGCAAGCGCGCATCGGAACTCGATCCAACGGCATGTGGCGAGATCGCGCCGATGGTGGGCGTTTGCGGTGGCGAGTCGGCTGGTCGCGACTCGTTCAACTGTGCGCTGAGTTGCCGCAAGCGCGCCAACGACAGCTCCATTTCAGCCTGGAGACGCCCGACATCCTCGATGTGGTGGCTCATGCCAGCGCGGTTCATCGTCAACTCCGCGGCGTGGCTAATGAGCGTATCCAACCGCCGCACGTCAACGCGCAGCAAGGATTCGCCCTCCGCGCCACGGGGCAGCTTACTCGTGGAGTCGGCGGCAGTTCCCAGTGTAGTGGGCGCGGCGGATGGCTCCGCGCGCGGAGACAGCGCCTGGCTCTCCACGCCAGTGGCGCGCAACTCATCGTAGAGTGCCCGCGCCTGGCCAAGTAGCCCTTGATCGGCGTCGCCTTTGCTCTCCGCGCTGGCAAGCGCCGACTGCAGAATGACGAGACCGCGCAGAAGAACGGACTGCGCCGTGGGAGTGGACTGCGCGCCGCTTTGCTGGACCGTCTTGAGGAGCTCCTCGAAGACCATCGCGATCTCCGCATAGGTCGGAAACTGTAGCGTGCCGGCGGCGCCGCGTATCTTGTGCGCGATGCGGCTCATGGCGGGCAACGCAAAGTGGTCATCCGGCCGCTGTCCCAATTTCAGGAGGGCCACGCGCAGGTCCTGCACGTCTTCCGCCGTCTCCACGAGAAACAGGTGTCTCATCTCGGGCGGAATGACATCTAACTCCTCAGCGGTAGGCGCCCGGCGTGGCCCCGCCACGGCCTGGGTATCCGTAGGCGCGGCGCGCGACGCCTCCGCGGACGACGCGACAACCGCTTCGTGGGGCGACTCAGCGCGCGCACGCACCGCCGGCGCGACCAGCGTTATCGGCAGGTCCTCGTCGCCGCCGGGCGGGTCGCCGGTGGGTATGGGAGTGTCAGCGCCGGTACGCAGCGTGGAGACGCGAAACTCCGCCAGGATCGCCAGCTCCGCCTCCGTTAGCGGCTCCTCCATCTCGTCATGCGCGGATGCGCCGCCGTTTATGGTGAAGGCGCTGCCGCTCCATGTGGGCGTCCCCTTCGCCGGCGGCTCCGCGCCGTCCCACACCGCGTCAAACGCGGCATCGGGTTGGAGTGTCCGCGCCAGACGCCGCGCCTCGTTCATGTCGCTCTCGCGTGGCGGTTCCATCCAGCGCGCGCTGGCGATCAGGTCCAGTCGGCCCTCGACATAGGTGAGCGCCGCGTCAATGGTCGCGAAGGGCGCACGCTGCGATTGGTCGCCGAGCGCGTCCTGATAGGCGCCCGCCAGCGCCCGGCAGACGAGCGCGCAGTCCTCCGCGCCAAAGGTCGCGCTGAGGTCGAACATCTCGGTCGCGTTGTGGAACAGCGCGGCGCCCTCGGCCGCAGAGGCCGGCGCGTCTGGTCGCCACAGCGCGCGCAGGTGGTTGCGCACCGCGATGCTCAGCGTGCGCATCTCACCGACGAACACCTCCGCGATGTCGCTGTTATCCATTCTCGCCGTCCTTCTCGCGCAGACCTTCCACGAGATCCGCCATCAGCGCGTCGGCGTCCAGCGCGACGTGTTGCTGTCCACCTTGCGGCGGCGCGTAGATGCCCGCCACATAGCGCGACACGAAGGGCAGGCGCGCGGCGGCGATCTGTTCTGGAGATGTGACCAGCTCGTCCTCAGTCACGCGCGCGATATCGCCCACCGCCTGCACCAGCCACGCAAGCGTCTGGCCGGGCGCGCCCACGATCAGGGTTGGCGTGGTCCGCGCGCCATACTGCGAGGAGACCACCGTTGGGAAGCTCGGGGCCGGCGTATCGGCGGGCCAGAAGGGCGTCTCGCCGCCGAGGTCGCCCAGGAGCAGCGGCACGGGATCCACCAGGCCAATCATCTCCATGCGCAACGGGAAGACGCCCAGCATCCAGCGAGGACTGAACGGGAGGAAGACCGGCCGCGGCGTGGAGAGCAGCACCTCACGCAGCGCCCGCAGTGGCGCGGCGCACGGAATCCCCGCGCAGAGAAACAGCAGGTATTCATCGCCAGACTGCTCGGCGTACCGTTCAACATGCGCTTCGAGTTGGAGGCCGGCGACTCCCTCGGCGTCCGGCGCCACGGTCGTCGGCTCACGTGGGACGTCTGGCATGAGAACACTCTCCCAGGACGTGGCGCGGCGCTCCGCCGGGCCAGAATGCTATGCGCCTCGGCGCGTGCGGTCCGACTAGAGTGTGTCGGGCGGGTCGTCTGATCCGCCGCCGCTCCCGCGATCCGGGGGTGTCTGCCGGAGCAGCGCGGACACGACGCTTATCAGATCCGAGACGCGAAATGGCTTGGCGATGAAGTCACAGGCGCCGACCCACCGGCTGTGTACTTTGTTCAGCACGCCGTCGTTGCCGGTCAGCATGACGATCTTCGTGTGCTCGAAGCCGGCATGCGACTTCAGCAGGCGCGCCACTTCGTAGCCCTTCATGCGCGGCAGCTCGATATCGAGCAGCAGCACCGCCGGCACGCCGACCTCGCCTTTGGAGAGCGCCTGAATCGCCGCCAGCCCGTCCGGGAACGTGGTGGTGGGGAGGTTCGCACGCTGGAAGCTGGCCTCGATCACCCGACGAACCGCGATGGAATCATCTATCAGCATGACGGTTTGCCCGTTGTACATAGTGTCGTCCGGCACGAATTCGTCCTCCCATGTCTCCGCCGCCGCGTAGGGACCCCGCGCCGGGAAGGGCGCCCGCGTGAATGAATGCGTCATGTTGGCTCCTTTCACCCGGCAGGCGCCTGCTCACCGCGGAACGTCAAGAACAGCGCCTCCCAGGCCTCCTGATTCTGCGCGCGTTCGAGGGGCGAGGCAATGCGCGCGTTGATGGATTCGAAGGCGGCTCCCAGCGCGCGTTCGAGGATGTCCGAGCAGCGGTCGTAGAACGATTTGGACGCGCCGATCGCTCCGCGCGAGCCGTCGAACACCTGCTTGCAGAACGCCGTAAACTCGTCGGTGTCAATGCGGTTGTGTTCCACGCGAAAGCGATAGTTCTCCACGCCGACAAGCCCTTCACGCCCCAGAATCACATTGAGTGTGTCTGGCGCCAGCGTGAGGCCCGTCAATTGGCATGATTCCTCCAGTGAGCGCATCGTGCTGTTGATGAATTCGGCGAGCGCGATGAGCTGACTCATCGGCGTTTTCTTCTTCAACCAATCCTGCTCCATGCCGATGAGCAGCGTAAAGAGGTCAAAGTTGCGCATGCTCAGCCGTTCGGCCTCCTCCGGGAGCCCCGGTCCGCCGGCGGCGCCGACGGGAATGAGCAGACCCTGCTGGATGAGCGGCTCGACCATGCGCGCGACGTCAAGCTCCGGCAGGCGCAGTGTGGTGGCGATGCGGCGCACGGTCTGTTGCGTATTCACCTTCGAGATGATGAGCCACGCGCGCGGGTCAAACAGGAGTTGGTGATCAAGGGGAGCCTGCGCGGCCATCATCAGGCGCGTGCGCATGCCGTCGCGCAGGTATGGTTCGAGGCTCTCCCACTCGTGTTCGTAGCGCAACATCTCCATGATGGCGTGGGTGGAGTCTATGCGTGGAGAGGCGCTATCCGGCGCAAGTCGTTCGCCGGGGTGAAACTCGTACATGCCCTCTCGCCATAACCCAAGCTCGCGAGCCGTCCACAGCGCCTGCATCTTCAGCGCGTATATCAACCGATCCTGGTCAATGATCCCAAGGTCCACAAGCCGTTCGCCGATGCGCTTGCCCAGCGGGTCCTGCGTCTGCTGCTGAAAGGCGTGCGCGATCTGCGTGGCGTTCGCGTAGCCGAGCTGCTGCAGGACGTGGCCGAGCGTGAGCGCCTCAGTGTCCAATTCCGCGCAGCTTACCAGCGCCCCCGTGTCGAAGTAGATCAGCCCCGTCCGGCCGTTGTCCTGGTGAAGGTGCAGCGCCCCAGTGTTGGGCTGTAGGCCCACCATTTGCAGCAGCTCGACCAGACGAAACTCGTCCAGCCGTCCGCTAAATACGCTGCCGTTCGACTTGAATGTACTGCCGTTGGCCACGAACGCCTACCCTCATCTGCCAACTCACCTGTTGGGGTTCTCATCGCGGCAATTATACTCTAGGCCGGGTGGTCGGGCAAGACTCCTAGCTTGCGCGCGTCGCCCACGGGCGCTCGCTCCAACAAGAACTGGATTGTGACATCCAGAATCGGATGGCGAAGAAGCGGGGCGATTTCGGCCAGCGGAGCCAGCGCGAAACGGCGCTCGGCCAGTCGTGGATGGGGGATAACAAGGTCGTCGGCGTCCACGACCAATTGGTCATAGAACAGAATATCTACATCAATCAAACGCGGTCCGTAGCGAACGCCCGCGCGCCGGCCGAGCGCCACTTCGATGCCCTTCACGGCATGGAGCAGGTCATGCGGAGAGAGGTCGGTGCGCGCCAGGCACGCGATGTTGTGAAAGCGTGGCTGCTCGGTGACGAGCATCGGCGCCGTGTCGTAGACTGAGGAGACGCGCTCAACCAGAACGCCGGGAGCCAGCGCTTCCAGCGCGGCGCGCAGGTTGGCGTCGCGGTCGCCGAGATTGCTGCCCAGACCAAGGGCGACGAGATGCGCGAACTGGCGCGTGGCCCCGTCTGGCATGTGTGGCCTCCCGGTCGGCGCGTGGCGCGCGTGACGCCTGTTAGTGACGCCTGATATGGCACTAGGGCGTGCGCCCGATGCCACACGTTGGCGCCACGCGGTACACTACAAGTGATAGTACGGAATGTGGCCTTGCCCATGCGAGCCGGGGCCGACGCAAAACGAGTGGCGCAGAGCGTGTGATGATAGGCATTATTGGACTTGACTATCGCCTCTCCAACGCGGAGCAGCGCGGCCGACTGAGCTTCGGCGGCGAGCGCCTGCTTGCCGCCCTCCACGCGCTGACGGAGTCCGGCGCCATGCGGGAAGCCGCGATCCTTTCCACCTGCAACCGCACGGAAGTATACTACGCCGCCGCCGATGGAGCCGCCGCGAGCCGCGCGGTCAACCGGCTTTTCGAGGAAGCGTTCGCGCGTGGTCCCTCGGCGATCATCACCAGCGTGTCACAGAGCGATGACGACGCGCCACCGGAACCGGTGATTCCGCTCCCCGCGGAGATCGCGGACGGCCTGTATGAGTATGCCGAGGCCGCGGCGGCTGAACATCTGTTTCGCGTGGCGGCGGGTCTGCGCTCGATGGTGGTGGGCGAGGCGCAGATTCTGGGCCAGGTGAAGGATGCGCTGATGGCCGCGGAGAGCGCCCATACCGTCGGCGATGAGTTGCGCTCGATCTTCACCAGCGCGATTCGTGTGGGCAAGCGTGCCCGCGCCGAAACGGAGATTGGTCGCGCCGACCTGTCGGTGGCCGCACTGGCCGTGCGGGTCGCCTCCGAATCGCTGGGTGGTCTCGCCGGCAAGTCGGCGCTTGTCATCGGCGCGGGCCGCACCAGCCAGCTCTGCGCCCAATTGCTGCGCCAGGGCGGGATTGACCGGCTGGCGCTTGCCAACCGCTCCGCGTCCGCCGCCCGCGACCTCGCCGAACAGGTGGGGGGTGATCCCATCCCGCTGGCCGACGTCGAACGGGCCATTCAAGACATCAGCCTGATCATCAGCGCCACCGCCGCGCCACACACCATCCTGCACGGCTCGACCGTCGCCGGCGGCATGGCGGGGCGTCGCGCTCCCCTCGTCGTGGTAGATCTCGCCGTCCCGCCCGATGTGTCGGAGGATGTGGGCCTGCTGCCCTCTGTCTCGCTCTACACGCTTGACAGCTTGCGGGCGCTTGATAGCGAGGTGGACCTCGCCATGGGCCTCCCGCGCGAACAAGAGCTGCGCCTCGTGGAGACGATGATCGCGGATGGCGTGCGCGACCTGCTGCGGACGCGCGCGATGAAGCTCGCCGTGCCGACCATCGCTGGCCTGCGGCGGCATGTGGACCACTCAGAGGAGGCGGAGCGAGCGCGGGCGCTGGCGCAATTGACGCATCTGAGCGACGCCGACCGCGCGGTGATCGAACGGTTCGGTCAGCGGCTGGTGGATAAGATGTTCCACCATCTAGTGTCGCGCATCCGCTCACTGGCCGAGTACGACGAAGTGCCGCTCGACGTGACGATGCGCGTGCTGGGACAACTTTTTTCCGACCCGGACGAGCAGCGGGGCGATAAGCAGCGGGACGAGCGACAGGACGAGCCGGCGCGCAATCGAAGCGCCGCGCACAGCGACGTCTCCTGAGGAGGTTCCGCGTGCTGCTTGAGTCGCTGCGCGAAGAATTGCTGTACTACACGCGCAAGCTGGCGGCGAGTGGCCTCGTGCGCCATACGCAGGGGAACCTGAGCGCCCGCGACTCGGCGACCGGCCTCGTCTGTGTCACGCCGAGCGGCATGGAATACGACGCGATGACCCCAGAAGACATGGTCGTCGTGGACGAGCGCGGGACGGTTGTCGAGGGGCGCTGGAAGCCGACCGTCGAGACGCCGACGCACCTCTGCGTCTACCGCGCCCGCCCGGACGCGCGGGCGATCATCCATGCGCACGCGCCGCACGCCACGGCCTTCGGCGTCGCGTATCAGCCCATCCCGATGGTGTTGATGGAGGCCGCGTGCTGCCTGGGTGGCCCCGTGCCGGTCGCGCCCTATATGATGTCGGGCAGCGCGGAGTTCGGCCAGCTGATCCTTGACGCGATGGGGCGGGGCAACGCCGTCGTCTGGGGCAACCACGGCATCCTCGTCGCCGGCCCATCGCTGAAGCAGGCGCTTTCGATGGCCCACGCCGTCGAGGACAATGCGCAGGCGTACCTGCTGGCGGCGCGATTGGGCGAGCCGCGCCTCCTGCCTGACGATGAGGTGGCTCGACTGCATCGCTTCTGGCTGGACGACTATGGGCAGCGCGCCATCGCCGGCACGGACGCGCCCGATCACCCCGCGCCGGCTCCGAGTCGGCGCACGCGCGCATCGCGGACTTGAGACCTCCGGGCGCGCTTTGACGCGCCCATTGCCCGCGCGGATGCCCACTGCCCCGCATGGGCTGTTTGTTTGACGCCGTTTCGCGCGGGATGTATACTCGCGCCGCGTGATCGGTGAACAGCTAGAGGGTGGGGGCATGCGGGCAGAAGGAGTGCGCGTCGTTCGCGCCGTGGGGCGGCGCGGCTATGGTAGATGGGCAGTCCTTACCCTGGCGCTGCTGCTCGCGCTTGCCGTCTCCGGGTGCCGGCTCAAGACGGCCGCCGTCAAGCCGACGGCGCTGCCTGGCGGCCTCTACACGAACGCCCAATATCACTTCGCCGTGCGCTACCCGACCGGTTGGAACCCGAATGTCGCCGCCACTGGCTCTGCCGTCGCGCCCCTGCAAGTGACTATCACGCGGTCGAGCGATCTGAGCGGCAACGGCTCCGTCGTCTCCACGTTCACGATTGATGTTTTCGACGCCACAAACGCGACGATTGCCAAGACGATCACGAATCTTCCCAAGCAAGCCGGTGTCCAGAGGATTACGCTCGCGGGCATGCCGGCCTATCAGAGCCCGTCCGCCTCGCAGCAGATACCCGGTTCGAGCGTCACCGTCACCCACACCGAGTACGACATCATCACCGGCGGCTATGAATATCAGCTCAGCACCGACGCGGTACAGGGGGATGGCGCGGACGCGGCGCTGAGCGGCATGCTGAGCAGCTTCCAGATCACGCCGTAGCGGCTACATGCGCTTGCGTTCCGCCGGCATCGCGTCGTGACTCCGCAGCCGCTCGACCAGCCATGCCTCATCCTCCACCGGCACACCCAGCTTGCGCGCCTTGTCGAGTTTGCTGCCCGGCGCGCCGCCGACGACGAGATGGCTCAGGCTCTTGGTTACACCCGGCGCGATCTTGCCACCCAGCCGCAGAATCGCTTGCTCCGCCTGGCCGCGCGTCAATTGTTCGAGTGAGCCGGTTAGCAGGAACGTCTGGCCTGCGAAGGGCAGCGCCGCGCTCTCCACGCTGGTCGCCTCCTCCGGCGTGTCCAACCGCAGTCCGGCCTCGGCCAGTTGACCGACCAGCTCGCGATTCGTCTCCTGGCGCGCCCATTGATGCACGCTCGCAGCCACCTTCGGCCCGATACCCGGCAGCGCGGCAATCTCCTCCACGCTCGCGTTGAGGATCGCCGCCATCGAGCGCAGGCCCTCCGCCAGCGTCTCAGCCGCTTTCTCGCCCACGAAGCGTATGCCCAGCCCATTCAGCACGCGCGCAAAGGGGCGGCTCTTGCTGGTCTGGATGGCGTTGATGAGGTTCGTCGCGCTCTTCTTCTGGAAACCAGGGAGCGCCATGAGTTGCTCAACTGTCAGATGATAGAGGTCGCCGACATCGTGGATTAGCTCGGCGTTGATGAGTCTCTCCGCGATCTCCTCGCCCAACCCGCGAATGTCCATCGCGCCCTGCCCGACGAAGTGCTTGATGCGCTCCAGTCGCTGCGCGGGACACTTCTCGTTGGTGCAGAACGTGTCGGCCTCGCCCTCCACGCGCAGGACCGGCGCATGGCAGACCGGGCACTCCGTCGGGAACGTCCACGGTCGCTCCGTGCCGTCACGCAGCTCGACCACCGCCTTCACGATGCCGGGGATGACATCGCCGTGGCGCTGCACAACCACCGTGTCGCCGAGGCGCAGATCCTTACGCGCGACCTCATCGGCGTTGAAAAGCTGCACGCTCGTAATCGTCACCCCGCCAACCTGGACCGGCGCGACCTTCGCGATGGGCGTGAGTTTGCCGGTGCGGCCAACGCTCACCTCGATCTCCAGTAGCGTCGTGTTGCGCTCCACGGGCGGGAACTTGTACGCGATGGCCCAGCGTGGATCGCGAGCGACCGCGCCAAGCTCCTGCTGCTGCCAGCGCGCGTCAATCTTGATAACCGCGCCGTCAATGTCGTACGGGACCGTCGTGCGCGCCGCCGACATGCGGTCGCAGTACGCCTGCGCTTCATCCAGTGTCGTGGCGCGCTCGGCCAGTGGACTGACGGGAAAGCCCCACGCGGTAAGACGCGCGAGCACCTGGGACTGACTCTCCGGCTCCTCGCCATCCACCAGCGCACCGATCTGATACGCGAGAAACGAGAGCGGCCGTGTCGCCGTCACCTGGGCGTCTTTCTGCCGCAGGGCGCCCGCGGCGGCGTTGCGCGCATTGGCGAAGAGGCGTGGTGTCGCGCCTGTCGCCTGCGCTTCCTCAGCCAGCCGTTCATTGAGATGCTCAAAATCGGCGTGGAGCATGTACACCTCGCCGCGGACCTCGACGCGATCCGGCGCCGGGCGATCGTCCTCCGTGCGCAGCCGCGCGGGAATGTCCTTAATGGTCCGCACGTTCGCCGTTACGTCCTCGCCGACCTCGCCGTTGCCGCGCGTCGCGCCCAACACCAGCCTCCCGCGCACGTACGTCAGGTTCATGCTCAGCCCGTCAATCTTGGGCTCGCAGACGTACGCGAAGGTCGCGTTGGGAAGCATGCGTTGCGCCCGCTGCTGCCAGGCGCGTAGCTCGTCGGGCGTGCGCACGTTGGCGAGGCTGAGCATCGGTTCGGCGTGGCGCACCTTCGTGAAGCCGGCCGCTGCCTCCCCACTGACGCGCTGCGTCGGCGAATCGGGCGTGACGAGTGCGGGATACTCGGCTTCCAACGCCTGCAATTCGCGCACGAGATCGTCAAACTCCGCGTCGGACATGATGGAGTTCGCCTGCTCGTAGTAGGCGCGCTCAGCGGCGCGTATGCGCTCCCTCAACTCCTCGACACGCCGCGTGAGGACGGCGTCATCGCCTGGCGCGGACGCGCTCTCCACCGTGGTGTCGGTCGTTGAGACGGGCGTAGAGGAAGGTGAGTGGGGGGCGTCGCTCACGGAATGGACTCCTTCTGCCAGGGAAACGCGCACGGTTGCGGCGCTCACGAGCCTGAGTGTAGCACAGCGGGAGGCGCAACTCGCTATTCTTTTTCTGGCGCCTCAGATCGGCCACACGGTCCGCCGGGCTACTGGCGCACGAGCAGCGCGCCCGGCAGTATGCGCGCCTCGAAGCGTTTCTCCAGCATCACTTCGCCGTCCAGATGCGCGTGGATCAGCCGGTCCGCCTCCATCACGATGTGCCGCACGCGAGCGCGAGCCACCTCTTTCTCGCGCAGATGCTTGCCTTTCTCGACCATCGGCAGCAGGCGCAACGCGCGCGGGAGCGAGGGCTTCCAGATGGTGCAGAGATCGAAGTAGCCATCGTGGGGATCGGCGTCAGGATTGATGCGAAACCCACCACCATACGTCGGCCCGATGCTCACCGCCGCCAGCGCGTAGACGCGGCGTTCGCCCGGTTGATCGTCATAGCGCACGGTGAGTTGCGGACAAAGATTGTAGTGGAACAGAAGCTCACGCAGACTCGCCGCCCAGTAGAGGGTCTGTCCGCGCATGAATGGGTACCGTTTGAGCTTTTCAGCGGCGGCGGCGATGTTGGCGTCCAGTCCGACGCCCAGCGCGTTCAGAAAGTAGCGGCCGTTGACCTGACCTACATCCATCGGCCGCGCGTCGCCGGTCAGCGCGATCTCAAGCGCCCGCAACGGTTCATGCGGCAGTTTAAGCGTCTCGTACGCATAGTCATTGCCGCTGCCCGCCGGCACCACGCCCAGCCGAACAGTCGCGCCCGCGGCAAGGACGCCGTTCGCGGCCTCGGTGATTGTGCCGTCGCCGCCCACCACCACGACGTCACGCCCGCTCTCGGCGGCGTCGCGCGCCAGGCGTTCGGCGTCACGCGGGGCCTTGGTCAATGTCAGGGCGCCACGTCCGCCGGCCAGCGCCCGCTCCAACGGCCCGCGCAGGCGCTCAGCGCGACCACTGTTGCTCTTGGGATTCAGAATGACGAGGGGAGTCTCAGCCATAGGTGGATACCTCATCGGATCAGCGCGCGCACGACACCAGCGCCGCGCCGGGAGCGGCGGCTCGCCCAAGTGTAGCGTGTCTTTCGTCCGCGGTAAAGCCAGCCACGCGATTGCGCCATGTCAAGGGAGACCCCAGCCACGAACTCACGCGCCGGCCCCGCACGCGCCGTTGTCCATTCGACGACGACTGACCTCATTCCGGTACAATAGGGGATGTGGCGGCGCGAGTGGCGCTTGCGCGGCGCGCGGGCAGGGGAGACAGAGTGATGACACAGGCTGGGCCGAGCGGGGCGATGGCGGGCGGCCGGGGGAATCAGGCGACGCCGCTGCGTTTTACGGTGGAGGCGCGCTGCGGTCA
>DATEGV010000017.1:0-2899 GCA_035279925.1 Ktedonobacterales bacterium
AATCCACCGCGCCGACGACCTCGTTCCAGGCGTACAGCGACAGGGGCAACGCGCCGTGCATCCGCTCGCACAGCGCCAACCGCGCGCGCGATTCCGCCGTCGCCGGCGTCCAGGCCGACCGCGCTCCCGGATGCTCCCGCGCCGCAAAGCGGTACTCCATCGTATCAAGGCGCTCCGCGAGCAGCGCCACATTATCGCGTGCCCGCCGCATCGTCTCCGCCGCCACCGCCCGCGCGTCGCTCAACACCGGTTCCTCGCGCACAGCCGCTCCCAGCGCGCGCAGTTCCGCCCAAACCCGCGCGTGTGCGCCCGCCTGATAGCGTTCAAGATAATCCGTTCCCGACCGCGCCATGCGCCCTCCGCAACAACCTCGCGCCTTGCGCTACCCTCGCCCGCAATCTCTGGCTCCCCTCCCCGACACGGGGATGGGCTAAGGGAGGGGTCCGCACACTCACACGCTCTCCATTACGCGGCGGGGTAACACGGTGCGCTCTCCTCTGGCTCCTCCTCGCCCCATGGGGACACGACGGCGCTCGGTTCCGGCTCCCCCTCTCCTCGCGGGAGAGGGGGCTGGGGGGTGAGGTCCCGCCGCCGCGCGCGATGCCTCCCCTTGCTCACTCGATTCCCTTGAGATACAATGCAGCCGGGCTGCAAACGCATCGGCGTTGTTCACGAGCAGGGAAGGAACAGGCCATGACCTCCGAGGAAGCCGCGCTGCGCGAGTATCTGCACGCCGTCGAGGCTGATCTTCGCGGCGGCCACGCCACCGAGCACACCTACCGGCCGCACCTCAAGCGTTTGCTGGATGCTCTCGGCGCCGGAACCAGGGCCATCAACGAGCCGAAGCGAGTCGCGGTCGGCGCCCCGGACTACGTCATTGAAAGCGGCCAGGGTCCAATGACGCGCACTATCGGCCACGTCGAGTGCAAATATATTCCCGTCTCGCTCGATGACACGCTCAAGACCGATCAGCTCCAGCGCTACATGCGCGGACTGCCTAGCCTCGTGCTCACCGACTATCTGGAGTTCCGCTGGTACGTCGGCGACGCTTGGCGCCCCACCGTCCGCCTCGCCACCCGCGCCGCCTCGGCCTGGCCTGGATTCCCGACGGCAAGGGCGACCGCCAGACCACCTTCGGCCCCGAAGACGTGTTCGCCTACAACTACGCCGTCCTCCACTCACCCACCTACCGCGAACGCTACGCCGAGTTTCTCAAATCCGACTTCCCGCGCGTCCCCCTCACCTCCGACCCTGCCCTCTTCCGCGCGCTCTGCGCCCTCGGTGACCAGCTCGTCGCCCTGCACCTGCTGCGAGAACGCCTGTCTCCCATTACCCGCTATCCCATCAAGGGCAACAACCTCGTCGAGCAGGTCCGCTACACCGAGCCGACCGGCGACACCCCCGGCCGCGTCTGGATCAACAAAGAGCAGTACTTCGAGGGCGTTCCCCCAGAGGTCTGGGAGTTCCACATCGGAGGCTACCAGGTCTGCGAAAAGTGGCTCAAAGACCGCAAGGGCCGCGCGCTCACCTACGACGACCTCGACCACTACCAGCAGACCGTCGCCGCCCTCGCCGACACCCGCCGCGCCATGGACGCCATAGACGAAGCAATCGAGGAGCATGGCGGCTGGCCGCTGGGGTAAAGACACCATATGAGCGGCGGCCACTACAGGTGTATGGTGAGATACTGCGCCACGGCGCAGAGAAAGGAGTGCATGTGACCGGAGAACATGACCTGTATCAGCGATTCGCACCGGCGATTGGCTCGCTGCCGGACGGCAAATTGTCCCGAGAGGAGTTGCTCACGTCCCATTTCTTGATGGAACGAGACGATACCCTTGCCATCTACTACGCGCCATTCGATTTCGTCAACACCTCCGCGCGCGTCATGATCGTCGGCATTACGCCCGGCTTCACCCAGATGGCCGTTGGCTACGAACGCGCGCGGTCGCTCATCCGCGCGGGAAGGAGCGCCGCCGACGTGTGCGACGAGGCGAAGCGAGCGGCGCGGTTCGCCGGCTCCATGCGTGACAATCTCATCGCGATGCTGGATGGCATAGAGCTGCACACACGACTTGGCATTCCCTCATCGGCCACACTCTTCGATACTCGGTGCAATCTTCTGCACTCAACCTCAGCGGTGCGCTACCCTGTAGTTGTCAGCGGCGCGAACTATACAGGCCATCATCCTCCCCTCGGCGACACTCCGCGTTTGATGCGCTATGTGCGCACGGTGCTCGCGGACGAGTTTCATCAAGTTCCCCAAGCACTGATCATCCCCCTTGGCAAGGTGGTCGCGCAGATCATGGAAGCGCTGGCAATTGAGGGTTATGTGGATATATCTCGCTGCCTGATCGGTTTTCCGAACCCTTCCGGCGCCAACGGCCATCGTACGCGCGAGTATCGTGAGCGCCGCGAGACCCTGCGAGAGACGGTGGAAGGTTGGTTTGCAACGAATCCCCTCACCATCCTCTCCTCGCAATGATCACCGACGGTCGTGGCCATGCAACGATCATATTTCCAGTTCGGCATGGCCGGACTTCGTGGCCGTTGGCCCTCCAGGCGCGGTATCAACCGCCGGCAACCGTGCGCCGGCCATTCACGGCCGCGTTGCTGCCTCGCCTACGTGCTGGAGGAACCCAGACCCGAAGGCAGCGCCTCTGACTCTCCCTTCCCACCGCAGGGGGCACGAAGGCGCTCGGTGCTGGCTCCCCCTTCCCGCGTCAGTGGGGAAGGGGGCCGGGGGGTTAGGTTCGTGCCCGCATCCGACAGCAATTGTCCCATCACGTCCGTTCTCCCCGCCTTGCCTCCGCACAGCGCATGGACTACGCTCCCTCCATGAGGCCGGTCAGCCCGAACACGGCGCCGCTGCTTCCCCACGCGGGAGGTAGCGGCGCTT
>DATEGV010000018.1:0-3040 GCA_035279925.1 Ktedonobacterales bacterium
GATCGCGGCTTGCAGGTCGGGGTGGTCAACACCCTCCCAGCGCGCGGAGGTGTCGCTCTCCGGCAGTGAAACACCGACCTTCTTGCAGTTCTTGGCGGCGGAATACGCGCCGCCAGAGCTCTTGTTGCTGCTGCTGCACCCAGCGAGCAGACCGACCACGAGCGTCGCGCCCATCAGCGTCGTGATCGCCGCGCGGCGTCGCAGAAACGAGCTTCGTTGCATGTTGCGTGTTCTCCCATTGTCACTCAATGACGAATACCTGGACATGTGACCACGAAAACGATCTCCGGGACCCTTGTCAAACCAACTGGTCGTATACTGTCGCGTTTGTCCCTCCCTTCTCTCATGCTGCCCAAGAACACTAGACAAGAAACGCCGTAACGGCGGAAGACCGCGTAGGTCGCTAGAACGTGAGGTGGGCCGGTTCCCGTCGGGCGTCCGGCGTGACGGCGGGCAACTCCGGCTGCGAGTCGCCGGGATCGGCCTCAAGGCTGGGTGTGCCGAAGGCGGCGTCTATCACTGTCGCGACGCCTCCCAATGAGATGGCGCTGTCCCCGAGCTCGCCTGTCACGACCCGCGTGTTCGCGGAAGCGGCGGAGAGGCTGCGCGACTTCATCGCCTGCACTACTGGATTGATGAGCAGCTCGCCCGCGCGGGCGACACCGCCATCCAGCAGGATTACCGACGGATTGAAGAGGTTGATGAGTCCGGCCAGGGCGACGCCGATCAGTTCACCGGCGTGCTCGATGGCCGCGCGGCTGGCCAGGTCGCCTTCGAGGGCGGCGTGGACTACCTCCGCGACATCCACCGGCGTATGCTCGTCCCGCCGCGCCGGCATGCGGAGCGGGGCCAGGCCATCGCGCTCGCGTTGCCGGTTGAGTGAGGCGCCCGTCGCCGCGTCGCAGCCGATCACCGGCGCGCCCGCCAGCGTCTCCAGGCAGCCCCGGTTGCCGCACTCGCACAGCGGACCGTCGGCGTCAATCGTGACATGGCCTAGCTCACCGGCGCTGCCCCGGCTGCCGCGATAGACGACGCCGTTGATCACCAGCCCGCAGCCGATACCGGTGCCAACCTTGATGTAGGCGAGCTCGGAGACCTTGCGCCCGGCGCCGAAGCGGCTCTCGCCGAGCGCGCCCATGTTGGCGTCGTTGTCCAGATAGATCGGCACATTCAGTTCGCGGCGCAGGATCTGGCGAATGTCCACGCCGTCCCAGCCCGGCATGCGCGGCGGCGAGATCAGCTTGCGCAGCCGCGCGTCCATCGGGCCAGGGATGCCCAGACCAACGCCGATGATGTGGTCCCAGGTGATACCCTCGCGCGCGGTGAAGGCGCGCAGTTCGCGCACAAGCTCGGGCAGGCAGACGTCGGGGCCGCGCGCGGCGTCGAAGGGGCCGGAATGGCGCGCGACGATATCGGAGGCGAGGTTCGTCGCGATGATGGTGAGGTGTGTGCGGCCCGCGTCCACGCCGAGGATGTAACCGGCGTCGGCGTTGAACTGCACGAGGATTGCCCGTCGCCCGCCGGTCGGCGCGGCGTCCAGCAGGCTACCCTCACGCACGAAGCCCTCTTTGATCAGCGTCTCGATGATACTGCTGACGGTGGTGCGCGAGAGGCCGGTGCGCTGCGCGATGCTGACGCGAGCGATAGGCCCCTGCTCGCGGACACAGTTGAGGACGAGGAAGCGGTTCATTTCGCGCATCATGGCACCGTCCGCGCCGCGCTGGCTCACGCCCAGCCCATTCGCGCCACGCAGATCGCGGGCGTTCATGGAGCGGACAATGCGCCGGACGGTGTGGCTCATGCGCTGCCTCCCGAATGCTCGCCTCGTCGCGGGCTTCACCGAATAGCCTGTGTGGCTGACAAAACAGTAGCCCGCCGGAAGCTAGTTTGTCAAGTGTCCGAACTAACTCAGGGAAAACTCGTCGGTGGCCTCTCCCATCGCGCTGCTTCCCCCTGGCTCTCCTCCCCGTGACGTGGTACAATCGAGATAGATATGGCCTGGTCATTCGCGCGATTTGCGTACATTGGACCAGGCCAATGCGCTGGCGGAGCGCGAAGTCCGAGTCAATTGGGGAGGCACAGCGGCATGGACAAACTCACGGGAACTGTCACGGTCAAGCGCAATTTTCCAGAGATGCTCAAGGGCGGCGTCATCATGGACGTCGTCAACGCCGAACAGGCGCGGATCGCCGAGGAGTCCGGAGCCTCCGCCGTCATGGCGCTGGAGCGCGTCCCGGCGGACATCCGCGCGCAGGGCGGTGTCGCACGCATGAGCGATCCCGAGCTGATCCTGGGCATCAAGGAGGCCGTGACGATTCCGGTGATGGCCAAGTGCCGCATCGGCCACTTCGTCGAGGCCGAGATTCTCCAGGCCCTCGGTGTGGACTGCGTGGACGAGTCCGAGGTGCTGACCCCCGCCGACGAGGAGTTCCACGTCAACAAGCACAACTATGACATTCCCTTCGTCTGTGGAGCGCGCAATCTGGGCGAGGCGCTGCGCCGCATCGGCGAGGGAGCCGCGATGATCCGCAGCAAGGGCGAGGCGGGCACCGGCAACATCGTCGAGGCCGTCCGCCACCTGCGCGCCATCACCGACGGCATTCGCCGCCTGATGATCTGCCCCGAAGAGGAGCTGATGACCATCGCCAAAGACCTTGGCGCGCCCTATGAGCTTGTGCGCGAGGTGCGCCAGCTAAACCGTCTGCCGGTCGTGCTGTTCTGCGCCGGCGGCGTCGCCACTCCCGCCGACGCGGCGCTGGTGATGCGCCTGGGCGCGGACGGCGTCTTCGTCGGCTCCGGCATCTTCAAGTCGGATGAGCCGCTCAAGCGCGCGCGGGCCATCGTCAAGGCCACCACGCATTTTCAGGATGCCCGCATTCTCGCGGAGGTCTCCGCCGGGCTGGGTGAGCCGATGCGCGGCCTCGAAGTCGGCAAGATTCCCGAAGGCGAGCTGATGGCCAAGCGCGGCTGGTAGGCGGCTTCGCGCAACGGCCGCTGCCGCTGGCGAGGGTTGGGGTACGGTTCACGCAGAGGAAAAGGG
>DATEGV010000019.1:0-4389 GCA_035279925.1 Ktedonobacterales bacterium
GTTCTGGAAGTCGAAAAACTCGCCGACCAGGCGCAGCGTGACCTGCTTGCTCTTGAAGGCGCCAGTGAAGGTGTCGCCGATCTTGAGGTGCGACTCTTTGAAAAACGCGGGACCGCCTACCACCTCGCCCGGACCTTCAAACCACCGTCCGGCGATGATCGGAAGACCATGAGGGCCGGGCGCGCCGCGCATCGCCTCGCCGGAGACGGGGCTGCTCAATTGCGGTAGGGTCATGTTAAAGAATCCATACGCTTCGACATCCTTGGTCCCCGGCTGCTCATTCAGTGTCGCCATCAGCTGGCTGTCGGGAAAGCTGCCATAGCGGGTGACGGTTACGTCCGCCGTACCGACCAGCGCCCGATTGTTGGCGATTTGCTGGAAGGTCGTGGTGACGCCGACAGCGAAGACAAGCGAAGAGACGCCGATGATGACGGCGACGGTGGTGAGCGTGCCCCGCACCGGCCGCGCGAATGAGTCACGCGCGCCGAGCGTCACGGGGAGGGGCAGGCGTAGGCGCTTGCCCAGACCGCCGAGCCGGCTGCGCTTGTGGCGACCGATCGCCGCGACGGGCGAGATCGCGTCCACCGGGCGAAGGAGTCCCGCTCGCAGCGCGGGAATCGCCGCGGCCAACGCGACGATCAGCAGGCCACCGACAGTGGCAAGCAGAGGCGCGACGGGATCGAGGCCGGAGGGCGCGGGAAGTCCCAGAGCGTCCGCGCTGGAATTGACCAACGGCCGGCTGCCCAGCACTCCCAATGGCACGCCGATGAGGCAGCCGATGAGCGCGGGCGCGAGCATCTGGGCGACGAAGGTCGTCACTACCTGACCCGGAGTGAAACCAAGCGCCCGCACGATGCCGATGGCGCGACGGCTCGTGAGGACGGCTCCACTGACGAGATTGGCCACGATCAGCGACGCGGCGCCCAGCGCGAAGACGGAAAACGCCAGGAGAAATGTCAGGGTCAGCGTCGCCGCCAGGGCGTACACTTGCTGGATGAGCAGGTGCGTATACGAGCCGTCCACGGAGTTTGGCGGGACCGCGGCCTCAATCTCCTTGCTGCGCGCCTGCAAGGCGGCGTCGGTGGCGGCGTCGTGGAACCGGTAGACCATCATCTCGTCCGGATGCTGGCCTGGAGATACGAGCGCCGCGAACTGCGCCGGCTGCACCCAGGCGCCCTGCGGACTGAAATTACCCGCCGGTCCCTCGTCAATATCGGCCACCTCACCGACCACGACGAGATCCGGCCGGTCGGCTCCGCTCAAGGCGCGCACGTGGTCGCCGACGCGCACATTGAGGGATTGCGCGAACGACCGCGTCAGCACGATTTCGCCTGAGTTGGTGGCCCAACGGCCAGTGGCGATGAGCAGGCGATCCACCGGACCTCCCGGGTCGGACCGCGCGATCAACCCAACGATCTGCTTGTGCGCTCCAATCTCAAGTGGCACGTTTATCGTCTGCCAGGGACCGGCGCTGGCGGTGACCTGCGCGAGATGGGTGGTGGCGTCCAGTTGGTCCGGCGTGATGCGTGTCGCGTTGTAGAACACCGTCAGATGGGCGCCCTGGTACTGATCGAAGGCGCGGGTGTAGGGCGCGGAGGATTCGTTCAGCAGCTCGAGCGCGAGCGTGCCGACGCCGGTTGCCATCGCCACGATCAGCGCGACGATGCATGCTTGCAGCTTCCTGCGGCGCAGGTCGCCACGAATCTTCGTGAGTAGTGCGCGCATTTAGGCGTCCTCCCCGGTATGCACGTGCATCAGGTCCGCGGGCGCGTGCTGGGCCGGCGCGGTCAACTGGGTGTCGTCCACCACAGCGCCGTCGCGCAGTGAGATGACGCGGGTGGCGTATGCAGTGGCCAGGCGCGCGTCGTGCGTGACCAGCGCCACCGTCTGTCCGCGTTGGTTGATCTGCGTCAGCAGGTCCATCACGGCCTCGCCGGTGCGGCTATCCAGCGCGCCGGTCGGCTCATCGGCGAGGACGACCGCCGGCTGATTGATGAGCGCGCGGGCGATGGCGACACGCTGCCGTTGACCGCCGGAGAGCCGGCTGGGATAGTTCTTCGCGACGCCGCCGATGCCCAACTCGTCGAGCAGCTCGCGCGCTCGCGCACGCGCCGTCCGCGCCTTCGTCCCGGCCAGTTGCGCCGGCAAGAGGACGTTATCAAGCACCGTCAATTGGTCGAGCAGGTTGAAGAACTGAAACACGAAGCCCAGTCGTGTGCGCCGGAAGCGCGCCAGGGCGGCCTCGCTGAGCGTGTTGACCTGGATGCCGTCCACACGCACGGCGCCCGTGGTCGGGCGATCCAGGCCGGCGATGAGATTGAGCAGGGTGGATTTGCCGCTGCCCGACGGTCCCATGATGGCGACAAGCTGCCCGGCGGGGATGGTCAAGCTGACCTCCGCGAGGGCTTTCTGCTGGGAGCCGCCATTGTATACTTTGCTGACGTTGCTCAGCGCGATCACGTCGCTCATGTCGTATTCCCCTCTTGTGTCTGCTGTAGGTGATAGGGTCCCAGTTTGCCGGCCTCTTCGATGTAGGCGTCGAGCCACTTGAGGTCGGCTTCCGTGTGCAGCACGGCGCCCGTCACCAGCAGCGCGAGATCGTCGCGGCCCTCCCGGCGGATGCGCCGTTCAAGCTCGGTCAGATCACGCAGACGCTGCAAGTAGACGCGGCGCTGCCGCAAGAGCAAGCTCGGCAGATTGCCGTTGGCCAGACGGCGGATTAGCAGGAGCTTGACGAACAATTCCTGGCGGAGCTCCTGTGGCTCCGCCTCTGGCTGCGCCAGCCATTCCTCCAGAGCGCGGCGGCCCTCAGTGGTCAGCTGATACGCCTGTTTGCCACGGTCGCCACGCTCGCCCACCGTTTCGACGAATCCATCACGCTCGACGCGCTGCAAGGTGCTGTAGACCTGCCCGATGTTGACTTCCCATGTGCCTCCCAGCATCGCCTCGAAGCGCTGCTTGACTTCGTAACCGTGGAGTGACTCTTCGGTGAGCAGCCCGAGAATCCCAAACTTCAACGACATTGGCGGCTTTCCCTTATCAGTATGCATACCCGGTATGTGTATATACATGTCATGGTTACACGGCCTATCAAGGAGCGAGGATAACTTCGGAAAGAGAGTTCACGTGACATACTGTTGGGGGCGACAACGCCGAGACACCGGGGCGCCGAGTATGGTCGCTTGAGGGCTCGTTGCGCGGGAGGTCCACGTGGCAGAGTATATTGATTTGCCTGGCGTGCGGATGTGGTACGACAAGCAAGGCGCAGGCGAACCGTTGGTGACGCTCCATCCAGGCGGAGTTGATTCACGGGCTTTTGGCCCGAATCTTGAGGCGCTCGCCTCGCACTTCACGGTATTCTTGCCCGAGCAGCGTGGCCACGGACACACGTCAGATGTGGATGGTCCGCTCACGTACGAATTGATGGCCGAGGACACCATCCAGTTCATCGAGCGAGTAGTTGGTGAGCCGGTTCGCCTCATGGGGATGAGTGATGGCGCCACAGTCGCCCTGCTGGTCACCAAAATGCGACCCGACCTCGTGAAGCGGTTGGTCTTTGTTGCCAGTGTCTTTCACCACAGTGGCTGGTTAGAGGGCGTCATTGAGGTGGGTAGCGAGCCACCGGAATTCATGGCCGAGGGCTATGGAGAGGTGTCGCCTGACGGTAAGGCTCACTATGCGACGATGGTCACCAAGTTAGACGCAATGCACACGAGTGGTCCTACCTTCACGAAGGATGACCTTCGGGATATTCGCTGCCGTACGCTCGTGATGTTTGGGGACGACGACCAGGTAACGCTTGAGCACGTGCTTGACCTCTACCGATCCCTATCAGATGGCGAGCTGGCGATTGTTCCTGGCACGTCGCATGGTCTGCTTGTCGAGAAGCCGGACCTCTGCAACACGATTCTGCTTACCTTTCTGGCGCAAGATCCCGTACCGACTCTCGACCCCAGACGCCGCCTGTAGATCGAGCGGTCAGAGACATGGATACTCACTCTCCACGCTCCGAACACGGCTTTGCTCCGCTGGACATCGCGGACCTCAAGACTCGCCTCGCGCCGCTGCGTCTGGGCCATCCGCTGCTCTACTTCCCCGCGATTGGCTCGACGAACTCGCACGCCGTCGAGCTCGCGCGCGAGGGAGCCGCCGAGGGGACGCTCGTCACCACCGACGACCAGACGGCGGGGCGCGGGCGCATCGGCCGCGTGTGGAAGTCGCTGCCGGGGCAACAGCTTGCCCTCTCGCTCGTGTTGCGGCCGACGTTCCCGCCGCAGTTCCTCATCATGGCCAGCGCGCTCGCCGTCGCCGAGACGGTCGGCGATCTTGTGGCGACGGAGGCGGCCATCAAATGGCCCAACGATGTGTTGCTCGCGGGCCGCAAAGTCT